>JAFLDI010000032.1 GCA_017302485.1 Burkholderiales bacterium
GCGCTGCTCCAGCGCCGCAGCCTGCCAGGCCATGCGCTCGCGCGAGGGGTCGACCACGCCAGTGATGGTGAGTTGCAGCGCCGGGCGCTCGGTCAGGGCGCGCGCGACCTTGACCAGCGCATCGTCGGCCTGCGGCGCCAGCCGGCTTGTGCCGGGCTCGAAGGCCAGTTGCCCCAGGTCCTCGCCACCACCGCTCCCTGACAGAAGCGCAAAGGGCGCCGTCAAGGCCTTGCCCAGGAGGTTCAGGATCAGCTTGAGCACCAGCCCGCCGACACTGAACTCGGGGTCATTGATCGAGCCCCCCACCGGCAGATTC
Source organism: Burkholderiales bacterium (assembly GCA_017302485.1). Taxonomy (GTDB): domain Bacteria; phylum Pseudomonadota; class Gammaproteobacteria; order Burkholderiales; family Burkholderiaceae_C; genus Ideonella. The sequence goes on from JAFLDI010000032.1 coordinate 317, forward strand.
AGGTCGATCACGCCGTTGCGGTCTTTCAGCAGGGCCACGGCCAGCAGCACGGGCAGGCGCGTGGCGTCGGGACTGTCGACCTTGTCGCCAAAGGTCAGCTGGTTCAGCACGATCTGGTTGCGCGCCTCCAGTCGGCCGTCGGGCTGGACCTGGTAGCGCAGGTCCATCGACAGCTTGCCGCGCTCGATCGCGTAGCCCGCGTACTTGGCCGCATAGGGTGACAAAGGGGTCAGCTCCAGATCGGTGGCCCGCGCCTGGATGTCCAGCACCAACGGCTGGGCGGTGGGCTTGATCCTGCCACGCACATCAAGCTGGCCGGTGCCCGCCAGCCGGCCGGCCAGGGCCACCGGAGCCAGTTCGTCGCGGTCCCAGCGGTAGGCGCCGATCGTGCCCTGGAGTTCACTGATGGCTGCGCTGTAGTTGGGTCGGATGTAGCGGTCGGCGAAGTCCACCCGGCCGTTGCGCAGCTCGATACCGCCCAGCACCAGTTGCAAGGCGGGCGCGTTGGCGGCGGCGGGGACTGTCAACGCGCTGGACACACCGGTGTCAGGTGTCGCCGCAGGGGCGGCGGGATCAGCTTGGGTCTGCAGGTCATTGAGGTTGAGGCGGCCCTGCTCGGTCACCACCAGCGAAGCGTAGAAGTCGCTCAGCGCCAGCTTGCCCAACGCAAGGCTCGGCGCCTGGCCTGGCGCCGAACGCCACTCCAGCGCATCCAGGACCAGCTCGCGCCAGCTCAGCAGTTCGTCCCGGGCCGATGGCGTGCCCGGCGCTCCCAGCAAACGCAGGTCCGACACCCGCGCCTGGCCCGACACCGCCAGGGCCAGGCCCTCGTCCCGCAATTGGGCGTCGATGCTCCCCTGCCCGTCCAGGGCGGCACGGGCCAGGGTGACCGGCCAGTCGGCAGCAGCATAGGGCGCCAGCAGATGCGCTGGCCACTGCTGAGCCTGGATCTGGCCCTGCCAGGCCAGTGCCGGGGCCAGCGAAAGCCGGCCGTCCCAGCGCAGGCGGCCCGCACGCCTGTCTGCCCTTGCAGGCGGCTCGTCCAGCCCCGCCAGACGCAGCTCGCCCGTCACCTGCGCGGGCGCGCCGGCTGAAGCTGGCCAACGCAGCGACCCCAGCTGCACGGCGATGCCGTCGATCGACAGGGCCACCGGCTCGCCACCGATGGCGGCATCCCGCCACTGCAGCTGACCTGCGCGGATCTGCGCCCGCTCCAATGTCACGGCCCAGGGCGCCTGGGACGCGGTTTCATCGTCCGTCGACGCGAGCAGCCAGTCCTGCGCGTTCAGGCGCCCCGACGCATCTCGGAACAGCCGCAGATGCGGCGACTGCCAGTTGAGCTGTTCGACGCGCACTGTGCGCCGGGCCGTATCGATCTGCACCGGGCCCAGCTCCAGCGCCGACCAGCCGGCAAGGCGCTGAGCACCATCGCTCAGGCGCAGCTCGTCCAGGCGCGCGTTGGTCACCTCCAGCCTGGAGGGCACATCGGTGGGCAGGCCGCTCCACTGCGCCACCGCGTCCAGTCCGAGGCGGCCGTCGAGCCGCGGCGCGAGCAGCGCACCGAGGTAGGGACGCGCCAGCACCAGCGCAACATCGCTGAGCTGAACACGCAGTGTGCTGCCCGAGGGCTTCAGCGTGGCCTGAGCACGCCCGCGGCCCTGTGCTCCGGAGCCGGCGGCTGACGGCATGGTCATGCTGGCGTCGACCTCCATGGCGGCGTCCGCGAACGGCCAGCGCAGGTTCCGGACCGACAGCTCGATACCCTGCATCGGCAGATGGGCGGCGGGCCGAGTCGATGCATCACGCCAATCCAGCGAGTGACCACTCCACTGCAACTGATCCAGACGCAGCACCCAGTCATCGGAGGCCGAGGCCTGTCCGGCGGCCTGAGGTGCGCCAGTGGTCCAGCCTGCCAGCCGGCCCGTGGCATCGCGCTGCAGGTGCCAATGGGCGTCTGCCCATTCCAGGCGACCCAGGTGGACCCGTCGCTTCAAGGGCTGCACGTCGACAAGATCCAGGTTGAGCTGACGCCAGTCCAGCAGGGCCTCGCCGCGGGCTGAGACCAGTTGCGCGTCATGGACACCAATCCGGCCCTGCAGACTCAGCGACGGCGCAGCACCTTCCGGTGCGCTGAAGCGCAGCCGCACAGCCGTGTGCAGGCGGCCGGCGCGCAGGCGCACCGGGAGCGCTGCGGGCCAGTAGGGCTGCCAGTCGGCCAGATCGAGCCCGCTGAGGTCCAGACTCAGCTCACCCGCGCGGTCCTGGGCAAACGGCCGGGCCTGCGCACCCGTGTCGACCTCGGTGCCATTGAGGCGCAGCCGCAGGCGCGGCTCGACCTGGATGGCCACATCCTGCGCGTCGAGATTGGACAAGACCGGCAGGCCCAGGTCGACAGCGGTGATGCGGTGCACCCGCTGCGCCGGGCGATCGTCAAGCTCGACCTCGCCGTTCGAAACGCTCAGGTTGTACAGCGCCCATCTCAGCGGGCCGGCACCGGGATCGGATGGCCGTGCAAAGCGCTCCAGCAGATCGTCGATGCTGTAGCGGTTGTCCCCCAGTCGCGCCAGGGCCAGGCGTGGATGCTCGATCTGCAGCGCATCCAGCACAGGGGCGCGCTGCCACAGGCTGGCCAATGAGAGGTTTGCCGCCACGCGGTCGACCTGCAGCAAGGGCGGTGCTGCGGGCTCGAGGGATGACACCACCAGGCCTTCCACCTGAGCGCTGAGCGTGAACGGATTGAAGCTCAGGTGCTCGATGCGCACCTCCCGACCCAGCACCGATGAGGCCTCGCGCTCGGCCACGCCACGCAGCAGACCAGGCAGCGCGGCGGCGGCCATCGCCAGCAGCAACCAGATGACGGCGACCCACCCCGCGGCCCGGATCAGGTGTTGCAGCGCCGGTCGCCGCCGCGCTGCAGAAACGGGAGTGGTCGGTGGCGGATCAATCGGGGACATGGGCACCTGGTGCAAGGGGACACGGCTGTTGGCCAGCACGATTCTGCTCGATGCACCATCGCCTGGAGATGCCGGCCACACCCCAGAAACGACGAAGCCCCCCGAACCGATGACGGCCGGGGGGCCTGTGGGCAGTTTCACTGCCCGGTGGAGATCCGGCGGTAAACGGGCCGGGGCTCCTGGGGGCGCCGGAATGGCGCCCGGTGGGATGCCGACGCTGTGGACGGCGATGCAAGATTACTTCCACCGCCTCGGCAACGCAAGGCCCTTGACGCGGGCCGGGTCATTGCTTGACGCAACTCAGGAAAACAAGCGCGCGTACAGCGCGTCCATGCGCTGCTGCACGTCGGCATCCATCGTGATCGCACGTCCCCACTCGCGCTGGGTTTCGCCCGGCCATTTGTGGGTCGCATCCAACCCCATCTTGCCACCCAGTCCGCTGACGGGAGAGGCAAAGTCGAGGTAGTCGATCGGCGTGGAGTCGACCAGCGTGGTATCGCGCACCGGGTCCATGCGGGTGGTGATCGCCCACACCACCTCTTTCCAGTCGCGCGCATCGATGTCCTCGTCGACGACGACGATGAACTTGGTGTACATGAACTGGCGAAGGAAGCTCCACAGGCCGAACATCACACGCTTGGCGTGGCCTGCATAGGCCTTGCGGATGGACACCACTGCCATACGGTAACTGCAGGCCTCGGGCGGCAGGTAGAAGTCGACGATCTCTGGAAACTGCTTTTGCAGGATCGGCACGAAGACCTCGTTGAGCGCCACACCCAGCACCGCTGGCTCATCGGGCGGCTTGCCTGTGTAGGTGCTGTGGTAGATCGGATCGCGCCGATGGGTCATCCGGTCTATGCGCAGCACCGGAAACCAGTCCTGCTCGTTGTAGTAGCCGGTGTGGTCGCCATACGGCCCTTCCAGCGCATGCAGGTAGCCGTTGATCGACTTCATCGGCACACCGTGCTCACTGACGCCCTCGAAGCCGGCCTCGGCAGGCGGAATGTGGCCTTCGAAGACCACCTCAGCCCGTGAAGGCACCTGCAGCCACAGACCGCCCTCGCCGACCTGGGTGTCGACCAGTTCGGTGCGTGCACCGCGCAGCAGACCCGCAAACTGGTACTCGCCCAGCGTGTCGGGCACGGGCGTCACCGCCCCCAGCGTGGTGGCCGGATCGGCCCCCAGCACCACCGCGATCGGGAAGGGCTGGCCCGGCCGTGCCGCGGCGAACTCGCGAAAGTCCAATGCCCCGCCCCGGTGGGTCAGCCAGCGCATGATGAGTTCGCGTCGGCCGATGACCTGCTGCCGGTAGATGCCCAGGTTCTGCCGGCTGCGCGGCCGAGGCACGGACTGCGGACCACGCGTGACCACCAGTCCCCAGGTGACCAGCGGCGCAGCATCGCCAGGCCAGCATGTCTGCACCGGCCAGCGCGACAGGTCCACATCGCTGCCCTGGACCACCACCTCCTGGCACACGCCCTGGCTGACGCGGGCCGGCTTCATGTCCCACAGGGCCTTGGCCATGTCCCACAGTCGCCCTGCCTCACGCAGCGAGCGGGGCGGGTCGGGCTCCTTCAGGGCGGCCAGCAGGCGGCCGACCTCGCGCAGATCACTGACCGCGTCGACACCCAGCCCCCAGGCCACCCGGCGCGGCGTGCCGAACAGGTTCAGCAGCACCGGAATGTTGTAACCAGGCGTGTTCTCGATCAACAAGGCAGGACCTTGCGCGCGCAGAACCCGGTCGGCGAGTGCTGTCATTTCCAACCGCGCCAGCACTGGCTCTGCGACACGGCGCAGCTCGCCACGCTGTTCAAGCTGGGCCATGAAGTCGCGCAGGTCCTTGTATTTCATATCAATTTCTTATCAACTTTTGCTGTCTTATGCTTGACCAGTTATTTTGACGCTTCCTACAATCCGGCCCGTCGTTCGAATACGGGTTTCCCCTGCTGAATGCAACAACAGCCACGGAAACCCGATCCCTGGTCCGCGAACCCAGAGGCCCATGATGGCCCCGCCGATACGGCGCGCGACCACCGATTATCCCCACCGGCCGACCCGCCCCTCGGGCACTGTGGAGTCACCGGCCGGTGGCACAGACGAAAGGATGGACATGCGCTTTTCACGCTGGTGGAAGGACATGACCCAGGCTGGTCGCCACAGCGCAGGCGTGTTCCTGCGCGATGTGGGTGGCGGCCTGCTGGAGGTCAGCCACAACATGCTGGCGCTGCTGGGACTGCTGGTCCTGGCCGCCGTGGCCTTTGTCGCCGGTCGCGCTGACCTGCGCGCCGGCTTCGAACAGCAGGCGCTGGGATGGCTGCAGGAGCGGCACGCCGAACGTCAGGGCCCCGAGCTGCTCGAGACGCCGTCGGATCCAGCCATCGTGCGCACGCTGGCGTCCGAGTTGCACACGCTGAGTCGGCCCCAGGTGGCCGTCACCCATTGGATCTCGCGCCGCTACCGCGTGGCACCCGAACCGGTTGCCCGCCTCGTCACCGAAGCCTGGGCCGTCGGTGAGCGTGCTGGCCTGGAGCCCACCCTGCTGCTGGCCATCATGGCCATCGAGTCCGGGTTCAACCCGTTTGCCCAGAGCCCGGTCGGTGCCCAAGGGCTGATGCAGGTGATGACGCGCATCCACAATGACAAGTACGAGTCCATGGGTGGCCGTCTGGCGGCGTTCGACCCGGTGAGCAATCTGCGGGTGGGCGTGGCGGTGCTGCGCGAGTGCATCGCCCGTGCCGGCTCGCTCGAGGGCGGGCTGCGCTACTACGTGGGCGCCGCCAACCTGGACGATGACGGCGGCTATGCCGCCAAGGTGCTGTCGGAGCACCGTCACCTGATGTCGGTGGCCGCCGGTCAGAACGTGCCGGTCACCGCACCGAACACGGTGATCGCAGCGCCCAGCACGGCCAACTCACCCGTCAGCCCGGAGGCGGCCAGCAGCCCACCAGTCACCGAGCCGGTGCGCGAGCAGGTGGCGCTGGCCGGCTGACAGCGCCAGCCGTTACACTGCGGTCTGACCAACACACACTCACGCGCGACTGGCGACAGGGCGTGACCGCCATCCCGCTGCGGATGGCGTCCGCTGCGAGGTGGATCACCACCGGGGAGCGCGGGGGCCGGCATCCGATGCCGCCCTGTCCTGCCGTTCGCCTGGGCAACCCGCCGATGCCGGCCATGGTGCCGTCATTGAGCCGGGTCGTGCCATGCCATACCAAGGATGACATCCATGTTCGACCGCACCCAATCGACGATTGCTCAAGTCGACCCCGAACTGTTCGCCGCCATCGAGGCTGAGAACCGCCGCCAGGAAGAGCACATCGAGCTGATCGCCTCCGAGAACTACACCTCGCCGGCCGTGATGGCGGCGCAGGGCTCGCAACTGACCAACAAATACGCCGAGGGCTATCCGGGCAAGCGCTATTACGGCGGCTGCGAGAACGTCGACGTGGTCGAGCAACTGGCCATCGACCGTGCCAAGCAGCTCTTCGGTGCCGAGTACGCCAATGTCCAGCCCAACAGTGGTTCACAGGCCAACCAGGCGGTGTTCTTCGGCCTGCTGCAGCCGGGCGATACCATCATGGGCATGAGCCTGGCCGAGGGTGGCCACCTGACGCATGGCATGCCGCTGAACATGTCTGGCAAGTGGTTCAAGGTGGTCTCGTATGGTCTGAATGCCGACGAGGACATCGACTACGACGCCATGGAGCGCCTGGCCCGGGAGCACCAGCCCAAGCTGATCATCGCGGGCGCCTCGGCCTTCGCGCTGCGCATCGATTTTGAGCGCTTCGCCCGGGTGGCGCAGGCGGTTGGCGCGTATTTCATGGTCGACATGGCGCACTACGCCGGGCTGGTCGCCGCGGGCGTCTACCCGAACCCGGTGCCGCATGCCGACGTGGTCACATCGACCACCCACAAGAGCCTGCGTGGCCCGCGCGGCGGCATCATCCTGATGCGCAGCGAGGAGGTGGCCAAGAAGATCAACTCGGCCATCTTCCCCGGCATCCAGGGGGGACCGCTGATGCACGTCATCGCTGGCAAGGCGGTGGCCTTCAAGGAAGCGCTGGGCGCCGAGTTCAAGAGCTACCAGCAGCAGGTCGTGAAGAATGCCGCCGTGCTGGCCGAGACCCTGAAGGCACGCGGACTGCGCATCGTCAGCGGCCGCACGGAGAGCCATGTGATGCTGGTCGACCTGCGCCCCAAGGGCCTGACCGGCAAGGAAGCCGAGGCCATCCTGGGCCGCGCCCACATGACCTGCAACAAGAACGGCATTCCGAACGATCCTCAGAAGCCCATGGTCACCAGTGGCATCCGCCTGGGAACGCCAGCAATGACCACCCGCGGTTTTGGTGAGGAAGAGGCGCGGCAGACCGCACACCTGATCGCCGACGTGCTGGACAACCCGCACGACGAGGCCACCATCGCCCGGGTGCGCGAACAGGTGTCTGCGCTGACGCGCCGCTTCCCGGTCTATCGCTGACCTGCGTCGACGGCCGCGGTCCGAACACCCATGCGCTGCCCCTACTGCGGACACGACGAGACCCAGGTCGTCGAGACCCGGGAGTCCGACGAAGGCGACGTTGTCCGCCGACGGCGCAAATGCCACCGCTGCGAGAAGCGCTTCACCACCTACGAACGGGCCGAAATCTCGCTGCCTGCCGTGGTCAAGCGCGGCGGCGCGCGGGTGGAATTCGACCCCGAGAAGCTGCGCGCGTCGATGACCCTGGCGCTGCGCAAGCGTCAGGTGAGCATCGAGCAGGTGGACGCGGCGCTTGAGCGCATCCAGGAGAAGCTGCTGGCCAGCGGCCTGCGCGAGGTACCCTCAACCCGGGTGGGCGAGCTGGTCATGCGTGAGCTCAAGCGCCTGGACAAGGTGGCCTACGTGCGCTTTGCGTCGGTGTACCGCAGCTTTGAAGACGTCGACGAGTTCAGTCGGCTGATCAAGGAAATCTGAACCGGGCGCTCACCGCGCCCGGTTTCAATCACCGCCAGCAGCTCGCCACCGTGCCGACCTCACTGCCCTTCTGGCCCAGGTCATTGAGGGTCAGCTTGCCACACTTGGGATCGGCGGTGACTGGCGAGGCCGACAGCGTGTAGCTGCGCTCGTCGTCGCCCACGACCACATCGACCGTGTAGGTCTTGGTCCCGCCATCTTTCGGCAAGGTCTTGTACGAATCGGGCAGCGCGGTGTCGGCGTCCTTGTAGGTATTGCGCGCCGCGTAGTAACGCTGCAGCCACTGGGCCGCCTCCATCAGACCCGCCTGGGCGCCTGCCCGCCGGCCGCGTGCGACGTGGTCGGTGTAGGCAGGGTAGGCAAAGGCTGCCAGGACGCCCAGGATGGCCACCACAATCATCACCTCGACCAGGGTGAAGCCTCGCGACGACTCAGGGCGGGGGGCTGCGCAGGAGCGGAGACGGAACATGGTGGACGTCCTCAATGGCCGGGCTGCGGCGGGTTGACGATTTCGCGCCAGACGCGGTCGACGATGGTCTTCTTGTCGGTCCCGCAGGGCAGGCGGATCGCCTTGCCGCGCGGATCGGTGTCGAAGTCCCAGACGATCTTGAAGCCGTTGATGCACTCGCTGTCGGGTGGAACGATCAGCCCATCGGTACCGTCCGAGGCCACCTCGTAGCCGCCGGCAGAGGGGTCGTCATTCTCATCGACCTTGCCGTCGCCGTTGGTGTCGACGATCGGATCGATCGGTGGTTTGCCTTCGTGGGCCCGGAAGATGAAGTTCACACCCGAGCCACTGGTGCGCTCGCACTCGGCGGCCCTGGGCGCAGGCACCATGGTCTGCATGAAGACATAGTCACCGAAGATCGGCTGGACCGGGTAGATCATGCGCTGACCGGCATTGGCAAGCTCCAGGTACCAGCCCTTCTGGACCTTCCAATCCAGGTCTTCGCCCACGATCGGGTAGTAGACGCGCGTCACACCACCGACGGTGACCGAGATGGGGTCGCCAGTGGTTCGCCTGGCCAACGACGATCGAAGGTCCGAGGAGCCATAGTACGGGCTCGGCTCGCTTCCGGTGGAGGCCTCGGCAGCATTGGGATCGAGCACTGCGTACAAGGTCTGCGGGCTGGTCGAGTCTGCGTCGGCGTCGCTCAGCAGGCGCCCGGTGCCGAACACCACCAGCCGGCCTGTGCCGTACAGGAACGGCAGGCTGTAGGGCGCATTGGTGATGGCCTGCGGATTGTTGTTGGCGTCCTTGGCCTGCAGCAGCGGCTGGCCTCCATAGCCGACCCGCCAGGTACTGCTGTTGGTGGCCGAACCAAACTCGACGCGCCACAGCTTGCCCTGGATGTCGCCGACATAGGCGGCCACCACCTCACCATGGCTGTTCCTGACCAGCGAGACGCCCATGGCACCATTGCCGCTGCCCGGGTCCAGCACCACCTTGTCGACCGCCCCGGTCGACAGATCGATGACCATCAGCACTGCCTTGCCATTGCCGCTGTCAATGCCATTGCCGACAAAGACCTTCCAGCCGACCGAGGCGCTGCCGCCCTCCTGCTGGATCTTGCCGACCGCCACGTCGCCCATCATGTAGCCGAAGTCCGGATCGTCGGCACTGGAGCGCTGCCACAGCACGGTGTCGGCATCCAGGCTGGTCGGCGAGCTGGTCGGCACATGCAGCGCATAGATGGCGCGGCCACCCGCGCCCATCGTCCCCACCACCACGTTGGACCACTTGGCGCTGGCGTCCCGACGAGTGGCGATGTAGGCGTCCGACTCGATGTGCGGACCATCCACCACATACTGGTGGAAGTTCGAGTTGGTGCCATAGTCCTTGGCGGCGATCTTGGCCAACTTGGGCAGGCCCGGCGACGGCAGGAAGCCCATCACCTCGGCGCCGGTGGCGCTATCAAAGGCATGCAGCATGCCGCCATTGCCCCCCAGGAATACCACGCCCTTGGCTCGGGCACTCTTGGCCGCCACGTAGCTGGCGTAGTCGGCACTGATGGCCCCGTACTCCAGATTGACCAGGTCACGGACATAGACTGGTGGCGAGTTAACGAAATCAGGGAAGCGGTTGCCGCTGCGCGTGCGGTAGGCCTTGTCAGCGGCCTCGTTGCTGGTGTCGCCGCGCACCCAGTCGGTCAGGGTCGCACCATTGACGGTTCCGTCTGTCCCCACCAGGGCTTCGGCATTGGACTTGCCCATGCCGTCGGTGACAGCCAGCGGCCAGGTGAAAGGCGTGGCCTTGTTGGCATCCGGGTTCCAGACCAGCAGGTTGCGGGCCGACCAGTCGATCAGCCCGGTGGTGGGCTGCGAAGCCTTCCAGGCCGCGTCGCCGACCACAGCGCCCAACTCGTTGAGCGTGAAAGCCTCGAGGTCGCCAAACCAGGACACCGCCTGGTACTTGGGAACGAACTTGTAAGTTCCCTGCACCTTGGACGATGAGTTCAAGGACACGCCGGCCTCCTTGGCGGTGCGCGACACGGCCTTGCCGATAGCGTCCTTCATCGCCTTGGAGAGGTCTTCGTAGCTCTTGGCCGAATAGAAGTCGCCACCGGTATTGACCGCGGCATGCCACAGGTCGTCGACCTTCTGGGCCGAGCCAGCGTCCGGGTTCGGCCAGTTCTTGGTGCCCGCCTTGAGTTGGGCGAGCGTGGCGTTCTTGTTGGCCGGTGACGAGTCGAGCGTGCCGATCACGCCCAGGCCCACGGTGTACTGGGTCAGATGCTGCCAGAACGCGATGTCGCCCTGGACCGGCGGCACCTTGTTGTCGATACCGGGCTGAAGGTCGGTCTTGAAGTACTTGATGGCCACATCGGCCAGGGTGTCAGAGTAGGCCGTTGAGCCGTCCATGTAGGGCCTGACCGCGAGATACTGCACATCCGGGTAGTTGTCCGGGTTGGCCGCGCCGTCGTATTTGGGGCCGTTCGTGCCGTCGGCGTCGCCGACCCCGGAGTAGCTGTCGTTGTAATAGCCATCGGTCAACAGGAAGTTGGCCGACCGGCGGCAGCTCAGCCTGCCCGAATTGACGTTGCCAGGCGTGCCCAGCCAGGGACTCTGGTCGCCGGTCTGTTCGAAGTACTGGCCGATCTCGTTGAGCACCGTGCGCGTGGGCGTGCCCGAGAAGGACGAGATGTTGTGGATGCCGCCCAGCACCAGCTTGAGCTGCGCCGCCGTCATTGCCTGGATGCCCTGCTGCACCCGCGTCGTGATGTTGCTGTTGTCCGAGGCATTGAACTGTGCCCAGCCCACCCGGATCTTGTCCTGGTAATCGACCAGTGAGCGGCTGATGGCCGCCTTGGTCATGGTCTCACGCAGGCGGTAATAAGTGAACCAGTTGGCAAAGTTCTGCCGCTCCTGGGCCTGGGTGCAACGCGTCCCGGGGCAGTCCTTGCGACTCGGGTGCTTGGTGGCAGGGCCATAGGGCTCCGCCGAGTCGTTGGTGGTGTTCAGGTTGTAGAAGGTGTAGGAGGCCTTCTGGTTCGGATCGACGGTGCTGTTCTTCAGGCGGTAATAGATGGCCGGGTTGAAGCTGCGTGTCTTGGTCGGGTTGTCGCAGGTGCGGAATCCCGTGCACCAGGCCTGCTTCGACGAGATCGTCTTGCTCAGATCCAGCACGCTGGTGCTGTCGAAGACCGGATCCAGCCGCGCGTTGGTGAAGGTCGAGTTCGCCATGTCGTTGGGCAGCGAGTCGACGTTCTTCCAGGGCCTGTACCAGATGTCCGGGTTGTAGTACAGCGCATTGATGTCCGGGGAGCGGAACTGCATCTCGAACACCGACCCATTGGTGGGGCCGAGCGCCGTCACCACGCCACCAACGATGTAGTTGAAGTAGTACCAGTTGTTGTCAGTCCATTTGCGGTAGGGCGAGCGCCGCTTGTCATTCGGGTAGCCCACCGGCCAGAAGCGCTGGTTCACGTCAGCCGGTGAACTGCCGATGATCACGCTCTTGCCGTTGACTGTGAAGGTCTCCTCGGGGATGAAGTCGAAGAGCATCGACCCCGAGTCGTCGATCGTCAGCATCAGGTTCGGCTGCGGAGGCGTCGCGCTGCGCGCCGTCAGCGGTGCCTGGGCGGGCTCCGCCCAGACCTGGGTGGCGGCGGCCAGCAGCGCCATGCCGGACAGGGCCCAGGTGCTCAGGGACAGGGATGGGTTCATGCGAGCCTCTCTGGATGCGGACATGGCTTGCTCACTTCACGCTCAGGGTGGACTGCAGCCAGACCACGGATCCGGCGGTCTGTCGGCCGTCGCCGGTCTGGTCATAGTCGGGACTGAAGCCGCGGGCCGTGACGATGATGGTCTTGCCACCGGGCACGGTGTCGGTCCACTCGGCCAGGCACTGCGGCACGGTGGTCGGCTTGAAACTGCTGTCCTCCGAACCGAGGACGGCATCGGGCAGATTGACGGCTGACACTGCCCCACCGCCGTGCCAGGTCTCGAACGACTGCCAATACGGGTTGCCGGCCGAGGCGGCATGAATGGTGAAGCCCCCGACCCAGTCCTTGGATTCCAGTTCGATCTGGGTTTCGCAGAAGCGAAGCGCCAGCTGCGCCGCCTGCTGTGCCAGGGTGTGGACGCGGGCGTTGTTCGACACCACGTCCGAGGTCAGTGAACTGCGCATCACCGCGGCCGAGGCCAGGCCGATGACGACCAGCATCACCAGCGCGATGATCAGGGTCACGCCCTGCTGGCGCGACGACGAGGCGGTGCGCCGCGGGCGCAGAAAAGGTGCCGGACTCACAGGGCCCCCAGTCGGTTGTGGAGCAGCACCGTCGAGCGGAACGCGCGGTACATGCGCTTGTCGTTCGGGACCACCTCGGTGTCGCTGCAGTCGTAGTACGGCGCCGCGTCGTCCATGACCTCGTCGCTGCTGGCCACCACCACGCACAGGCGCACCGAGACCACATTCGCCCAGGCCACGGGCTTGGAGGCCTTGCCGTAGAACGCCACCCGCACCGGTGTGCCCGGGGGATCCGAGGTGGCCCGGACGCCGTAGAGAATTTGCAGATCCTCGACGTTCTCGACCAGCGCCTGGGCGGTACCGCCGCCGCTGCCCCGGCAGAACAGGGCCCGACGGTTGCCCACACCATCGTCCAGGTAGAAGGTGCTGGTGTTGAGGTAGTAGCTGTTGGCGCCGCCAACCAGGGTCAGGGCATTGCCCAGGCAGTCCAGCGGCACGCCCCCGGAGGTGATGGAGTTGGAGGTATCCGCCTCGTAGGCCACCGACACCGCATCGTGCAGCGCATCATTGCCGGAGCTGTCTTCGCAAGCCAGCAGGCCGATCGCCTTCGTCGGATCGGTGAAGCCGCTGTCGCAGCCTCTGACGAAGGTGGACTGGCTCTGCAGCCAGGCGCGCTGGAAGCCGTTGGAATCACCCGACACCGGCCGGCTGTACCCCGCCTGCGCCAGATGGCTGCGCAGGACGCTCAGCGCGGCACCGGCGTCCTCGCTCATCTGGGTCATGGCCCGGGTGTGGCGGTTGCTGACCGAAATCGCGAAATAGCCGGCCAGCAAGGCGGCGATGACCATCATGCCCACCACCAGCGCCACCATCAACTCGACCAGCGTGAAGCCGGTCTGTCCCGGTGCACGGCACCGATGCTGAGTCTTCATCACAAGGCCACCCGGAAGTACATGCAGCGCGGCTGCGGCGTCAGGTTTCGGTAGTCGGCCGGGCAGTTGACGTTCTGGTTCTCGACGGCCTGGAACTCGTCCACCGACAAGGCCTTGGGATCCAGCCAGGCGATCCAGACATCCACCGCACCACCGGCATCCTGGGCGCCGGCGTCGTACTGCACATAGCCGGTGCCGGCCGGCAAGGCGTGCACCAGCGACAGCCGCCATTGCGCCAGGTCCTGGGCGGCGAGTTCGGCGGCGGAACAGTTGTCCGGGTCCGGGCAGGCCACGGCGCCGGGCTCGTCCGGCGGAACCACAAAGGCGGCGGTGAGGTCATATTGGCCGGCACGCGCTGCCGCGGCATTGGCCTTCATGCGATCGGCGATGTCCGAGGCCATCAGGCTGGCCACGGCACGGATCTCGCTGGCCTTGCCCAGGCGGGTGGCAGAGGCCAGCAGCCCGCCCATGGCCACCACACCCAGTGAGACCACCAGGATCGACACCAGCACCTCCACCAGCGATGCACCGTGCTGGCGGTGCGACAGGGCCTGAATCACTCGCATGCGCCCGCTCCCTTCAACAGCGCCACCCGCCCCTGTCGATTCACGCAGACCGTGCGCGCCGCCCGGTCTGATCCCTTGCTTGGTTCGAAACGCACCGAGGAGGGATCGTCCCCATCCAGGGCAGCCCCATCGGCGCGCAGCAGGATGCCTGTGCGCGCCAGGGTCAGTGAGTGGGCGCTGGCTACCGACGTCTTCAGGCCGATCGGCCCAGAGAACACCCGCAGCAAGGGCTCGTCGGCGTCCCGGTCGCCGTCGTTGTTGAAATCCACGAAGCTGATCCAGCCTTCGCTCCAGGTGGCTGTGCCAGAGCAACTGGCGTTGGCGTCGGACAGGTCCTGCCCCGCGCACACCGTGACCTCGAGCCGCCGCTTCATGGCCTCGCTGCGCGCCTGGCGCAGCGTGGACACCATTTCCTCGGCGTAGGACTCTGCCGTCCGGCTGCCGATGAACTCGCTCATGAACGGCATGGCGGCCGCCACCAGCGCAGCCATCACGACCAGGGTGACCGCCAACTCGACCAGGGTGAACCCACTCCGGGCTCGGTGCCACGCGGGCGTGGGACGGACTGCGACGCATCTCATTCAGGGATTGTCGACCGCCCCAGGCCGGCCTTGACCCGTCGGGCGGACAAAAGGCCATCCGGTGCCGACGAACGGTCATGGCACGCCCGAGCAGGGCTGGACCCCGGGCACCAGCCGCAGACGCCCCGGCTTGTTGATGCAGGCCCGGCGGGCCCCGACCACATCGGGCGCGCCCGGATCGGTGCCCTCCGGGACGAAGTCGATGTGCGAGGCCGCGTTCAGCGAGATGCCGCTGGCCTGGAAGCTGATGCGCCGCAGCGTGGCCATCACTCGTGGCGGGTTGGCCGGCGGCTGGATGACCATCAGCAGCACATCGCCAGGCTCGATCAGGCCCCGCTTGCCGCGATCAACGAACACCAGCCAGCCCGCACTCCACTCCAGACGGTTGCCACACACCACCGCATCGACAGCCAGTGGGTCGCGGGGACAGACCGTGACCACCTCGGCGCGGGCCATGGCCTCCGATCGCGCGCGGGCCAGGGCGGAAACCATGCCCTCGATGGCCTGGTCGACGCTGCGCGCGCGCACGAACTGCTGCACCGGTTGCACCGCCACCGAGGCCAGGATGGCCAGCAGCGACAGACCGATCATCAGTTCGATCAGCCCGAACCCCGACCCCGGCGACGCACGTCGAGTGCGGCTCGGGATGACCCCTGACAGGACCATGTGTGCTCCCTGGATAGCGCCATCGGCAGCAGCGCTGGCTGACCGTGCCTGGCGATGAGGCCGCCTGGCGTTGTGATGCTGCCCGGCACCGCGGCACTTGTCCCTCCCTCCGAAGGGGGGAGAATCGCCATCAGCCCCCCCCTGATCCCGATGCCCAACGACACCGACCCTCTCCACCTGGCCCAAGCGTTGGCGCTGGCCCGACGTGCCATCGGTCTGAGCGACCCCAATCCACGGGTGGGCTGCGTGCTGGTCGGACCCGATGGCCGGCAGCGCATCGGCGAGGGGTTCACGCAGCAGGCCGGCGGCCCTCACGCCGAAATCATGGCGCTGCGCGACGCCCAGGCGCGTGGCCACAGTACCCATGGTGCCACGGCCTTTGTCACCCTGGAGCCTTGCGCCCACCATGGGCGAACGCCACCCTGCTGCGACGCCCTGGTGCAGGCCGGCATCGCCCGGGTCGTGGCCGCGCTGGGCGACCCGAATCCGCTGGTCAATGGGCAAGGCATGGCACGCCTCGCCGCAGCGGGCGTGGGCACCGAATGGGGGCCCACCGAGCTGGCCGAGCAGGCGCGCGAGCTCAACATCGGCTTTTTCTCGCGCATGCAGCGTGGCCGACCCTGGGTGCGTCTGAAAATGGCGGCCTCCCTGGATGGCCGCAGCGCGCTGCCCGATGGCCGC
>JAFLDI010000320.1 GCA_017302485.1 Burkholderiales bacterium
TTCCCTCCCGGCAGTCGGACTGAACCGTGTTTCTGTACTGGTGGTTGCAGCTGACGCGAGAAATCATGACCTGGTTCATGAATCAAGTGTTTGTCGACAAGTACGTTGTTGATGTGGCTTCGTTGCTCCGCTGCTCCGCTGTAATGTCGTGGTGTTGAACGGCCGTGGGATTTCGCACAGGGATCGCGACTTGCAACACGAATGGGCATCGCCTTTGTTACAGAAGAGCTTCGAGGGCCTGCCGTCGGCTACGATCATCAATGCGCAGCATGACCCTCTGTCGGACCACGGCAAGATGTACGCTCATCGGCTGCGCGACGCCAATATTCCTGTTACACACAGTGTCTACAGCAAAGCCGTGCACGGTTTCTTTGGCTCAGATCTGGGCGAGAGCCGAGAGGCCATGGCGGAACTTGTGTTTGCGCTCAACCGCGCCTTTGGAAGCGCGTGATCCGTCGTCGTTTTGTTCTTCACCGCAACTTCAACTGCGCGTTCATGACCATGTCTGGTCCATTTGGTCCTTGACTACTTTTGACTGTTGCATTGCCTGCACGTTTGTCCTTGAATTCAGTTGTTGCACTCTGTTTCATTCCAATTATTTGTCCATCCATCCACTGCTCAAAGCACAGACACACGCAACTCATCAAACACCTCACAGAGTTGACGAAGGACAAGAAGCAACGGGCGGCCCAGTGAATACTGTAGTGTTATGTGTGAGTTACAGCTTGGAGCTGGCAAACGAGGTTGCCGTTGCTTGCGCATCGGGGATCTTGGACACCTCTTTGAATGACGCCTGTGCAGTGTTGGGCTTGCCACCGCCCTTGCCGCCCAGCGGCGTAGCAATGGCCTGCACCCATTCGTTGGCCTTCAGTCCGCCGGGATTCGGAACGCTCGCCACCACCGACACAGTGTTCTTCTCGATGTCGCCGCTGAGCACGGCCACAGGCACCGGCGTCTTCTCCTGGATCTTGCTGATCAGTGTCGTCAGCAGCTTGGCATTGCTGCCGACCTCGAACGACGCCACCACAAACGGAGCAGGGTTGACTGCGAGCTCGCGCGACAGCCCTTCGGCCTTCTCCAGGGCCTGCTGCTCGCGCTGCTTCTGCAGCTCCTTGTTGCCTGCATGCACTCGTGCGCGCAGCTCAGCCACCAAGTCGCGCAGCGGCGTCTTCTCGTGGTACGGCATGGCCAGGTCATTGAGATCGCTCTCGAGCGCCTTGATCTCGGTCTCGAGCGCCGGGCCCGACGGAGCTGCGCGAGCACGATCGATGCGGGCGCGAAACTCGGGCACACGAGCAATGGCAGCCTGGGCCTCCTCGCCCGTGAGCGCCTCGATACGGCGAATGCCGGCCTCGGTGGCCTTGCAAGAGATGATGGTGAACTCCTCGAGCAGCGGGGTGGGGGCGTCAGACGGCACGGCGGCGCTCCTTCAGGCGTTGCTCGTCGCGGGCCTGGTCGCCGCTCCATTGGTAGCGCCGGGCGGTCCACCATGCCTTGATCGCTGTGCCCCAGCCCTTCAGCGAGTCCCAGCGCAGCGAGGCCAGGCCGCCGGGCAGGTACAGCACGCACAGGATCAGCAGCGCGCCCAGCGTCATCATGTAGAGCTGCGGCAACTGCAGGCGCAGCGTCTCGGCCAGCAGGCTGAAGACGATGGCCGCCAGCAGCGGGCCCCACAGCGTGGTGGCGCCGCCGATCAGCGCGATCAGCACGGTCTGGAAGCCGATGAAGGGGTTGAACACCGTGACCGGGTCGATGTAGGTCCAGCGCACCGCCATCGCCGCACCCACCGCACCGGCAAAGGCGGCGGTCAGCGCAAAGCCCAGCGTCTTGACCCAGCGCGTGGGCACGCCCAGGGTCTGCGCGCGCACCTCGTCGGCGCCGATGCCTGCCAGCGCCAGGCCGAAGCGGGTGCGCCGCACGAGGATGCTGGTGGCCAGCGCCAGCACCGCCAGCGCCAGCACCGTCAGGTAGACCACGCCGTCCTCGGGCACCACGGTGAGCACGCGGCCGACGGTGCCGGTCACCTGCTTTTCCCAGGTGGTGACGGCGTGACGGATCAGCTCGGTCATGCCGAAGGTCAGCATCGCGAAGTAGGTGCCCCTCAGGTGCAGCACCGCCAGCCCCATCACCACCGCCAGCGCGGCCGCCACCGCCGCGCCCAGCGCGATGCTGGCCACCCAGCCGATCGTCTCCAGGCCCAGCGCGCTGACATAGGCGCCCACGCCGAAGAAGGCCGAGGTGGCCAGGCTGAGGTAGCGGGTGGCG
The DNA here is from genome assembly GCA_017302485.1 of Burkholderiales bacterium. Classification (GTDB taxonomy): domain Bacteria; phylum Pseudomonadota; class Gammaproteobacteria; order Burkholderiales; family Burkholderiaceae_C; genus Ideonella. The sequence continues at coordinate 2,266 of JAFLDI010000320.1, forward strand.
CCGCAGAACAGCGCCCAGGTGGACGACAGCACCACGTACATCAGGCAGGTGAGCGCCATCGACACCACGAAGGGGCTGCCGTAGTGGGGCACAGCCAGCGCCCAGCCGGCCAGGCCGAAGAGCACCAGCAGGTCGCGGGTGAGCAGGTCGCGGGGGGTCATGGCCTCAGGTCTTCAGGGCACGGCCGAACAGGCCCTGGGGCCGCGTCAGCAACACCAGGATGAACACGCTGTAGGACAGCAGCGACTTCAGCGAGGGGCTGGTGAAGTGCATGCCCAGCGCCTCGACCACGCCCAGCAGCAGGCCGCCGGCCAGCGCACCGCCCATGTGGCCGAAGCCGCCCAGCGTGATGACGATCAGCGCGGTGACGCTGTAGGGCTCGCCCATCGCCGGCGCGATGGTGTAGGTCATCGACAGCAGGCAGCCGGCCACGCCCGCCAGGCCCAGGCCCAGGCCGAACATCAGCGGGTGCAGCCGCTCGGTGCGGATGCCCACCAGCCGCGCGCCCACCGGCGACTGCATCAGCGCGCGCACCCCCTTGCCCAGCAGCGTGCGCTGCAGCCAGACGATCAGTGCCACCGCGATCGCCAGCGCCAGCGCCGCCACCAGCAGCTTGTTGGCGGCGAACTGCGCGCCGCCCAGGCTGACCGGCGAGGTCAGGTAGTCGTAGCCGCGCAGATCGGCGCCCCACACCAGCGAGGCGAAGTTCTGCACCAGGAACATCAGGCCGAAGGCCACCATCAGGCCGCGCGCCTCGAAGACATCCAGGTTGGGCGAGGTGGCGGTCAGCCGCTGGAAGGCCAGCCGGTGGATCAGCAGGCCCAGCGCCGCCAGCAGCACGAAGCTGACCGGGATCATCAGCAGCGGCGACACGCCCCAGGCGGTGTGCGCCGCCCAGGTGGCGTAGGCGCCCAGCATCAGGAACTCGCCGTGGGCGATGTTGAGAATGCGCATCAGCCCGTACTGCAGGTTCAGCCCCAGGGCCACCAGCGCGTAGATCGCGCCGGTGATCAGCCCCGAGGCCAGCAGCTCGAACCAGCTGTGCAGCGACACGGCGGGCTTACTTCCAGGCCGGCTTGCTGGGGTTCAGCGGCGCGGTGGCCACGGCCTTGGGCCAGACCACCTCGAACTCGCCGTTCTGCCACTGGCCCACGGTGCCCGGCGTGGCCACGTTCTCGCTGCCGTCGAAGCGCACCTTGCCGATGATGGTGCTGTGCTCGGTGCGCGCCACGTAGTCGCGGATCGCCTTGCGATCCAGCCCCACCTTGGCCACCGCGGCGCTGAGGATCTCCAGCCCGGCCCAGCAGTGGCCGCTGGCCCAGCGGTCGGGCTCCTTGCCGTTGAACTTCCTGGTGTGGGCATCGAAGTAGGCCTTGGCGCCCGGGCTGGTCTTGGCGTTCCACGAGCCCATGCCCAGCACGCCCTCGGCGCCCGCCGGCGTGATGACGTTCCTGTAGAGCTGGAAGGCGGTGCCCACCGAGGCGTAGAAGAACTTCGGGTTGAAGCCGATTTCCTTGGCCTGCTTGCTGGCCAGGATGGTGTCGGGCGGGTAGGTGAAGCCCACGAACGCGTCGGGGTTCTTGTCCTTGATGCTGCGCAGCACCGGGCTGAGGTCCTTGACGCCGCCGGGGTAGCTCTTGTCCTCGACCATGCTGATGCCCGAGCCCTGCAGTGCCACCTTCAGCGCGGCGTAGTTCTCCAGGCCGAACAGGTCGTCGACATAGATCACCGCCAGCGTCTTCACGCCCTGGGCCTTGAGCATGTCGACCAGCGCGCCGGTCATTGGCGCGGGTTGCTGCAGCAGCAGGAAAAAGTACGGCAGCTTCATCTCCACCAGGCGGCGCGACAGCGCGGTGGGTGCCAGGAAGGGGTAGCCGTAGCGGTTGGCCAGCGGCGCGACCGCGAAGTTGGCATTGCTGCCCCAGGGCGGCAGGATCAGGTCGACCTTGTCGCTGCCCATCAGCTTCTCGTAGGTGCGCACGCAGGTTTCCACCTCGGAGCGGTCGTCGCTGCTGACCAGCTCGATCGGCCGGCGCACGCCCTTGACGTCCAGGCCACCGGCGGCATTGACCTGCTCCGCCCACAGCAGGTAGTTGGGCTCCTGGCTGACCTGGGCGCCACCGGCCCAGGGGCCGGTGCGGGCGATCGCGTAGCCGATGCGCACCGGCGCGGCGCCGCTTTGCGCCAG
>JAFLDI010000321.1 GCA_017302485.1 Burkholderiales bacterium
GAGGAGCAGTCGATCATTGGGGCGACACGGGTCGTAGACGCCGTCGAGATCGATGACCCGTGCGTCGACCAGCCCACATAGTTCGAGCAGGTGGTGCCAGTCGCGGCCGTTGCGCGCAAGGCGTGAGTGTTGCTGCTCACCCAAAACTGACCATCTCTGCTCGTTGAAAATTGACCAGGGATGGACGCCGAGGGAAGGCCCCTCGGCGGTGTTGAGTTTACTGGCTGTCGCCCGTTTGTGATGGCTCAGAACGGCTCGGCCTTGTCATCCGACTTGTTCTGATGCTTGCTCTCCTCGCGTGACTTGATCCGTGCCTTGGCGGCGCTGCTGCTATGCCGGAAGCGGTAGGACTCATTGCCGGTCTCGACGATGTGGCAGTGATGGGTCAGGCGGTCGAGCAGCGCCGTGGTCATCTTGGCATCGACGAACACACTGACCCATTCGGCGAACATCAGGTTGGTGGTGATGATCACGCTGGTGTGTTCGTAGAGCTTGCTGAGCAGGTGGAACAACAGCGCGCCACCAGCCTGCGAGAACGGCATGTAGCCGAGTTCGTCGAGGATGACGAGATCGAGGTGCATCAACTGGTGCGCCAGCCGGCCGGCCTTTCCGGCGGCTTTCTCTTGCTCCAGAGCATTGGCCAGTTCCACGCACGAGTAGAACCTCACTCGCTTGCCGTGGCGGGTGATGGCCTGCACGCCGATAGCGGTGGCGAGATGGCTCTTGCCGGTGCCGGTGCCGCCGATGAACACGATGTTCTCGGCTTTCTCGGTGAAGTCCGTGCTGGCGAACTGCTCGATCTGGCGGCGGTCCAGCTTGCTCTGGGTGTAATCGAAGCCTGCCAGATCGCGATGCACCGGGAAGCGTGCCGTGTGCATCTGGTAGCGGATCGAGCGCAGGCCACGATCGGTGCGCTCGGCTTCGAGCAGGTGGCGTAGCAGGGCATCCTCGACCTGCAGGCTCATCGCGCTGCGCTGCTGCAGGCTCTCGGCATAGGCGCTGGCCATGCCATACAGACGCAGTTCCTTGAGTTCGGCGATGAGGTCAGCCATGACCCACCTCCTCGCGCAGGCGATCGTAGCGACTGCTGTCGGCGATCGGCTCATCGGCGATCACCAGCGCCGTGTCGACCCGCTCGGGCGGCGGCCCCTCGTGCAGTCGCGCCAGCACATTGAGGACGTGCTCCGCGCTTGGCCGGCCCGATTGCAGCACCAGGTCAATCGCCACCAGCACGGCTTCCAGGCCAAAGGTCGGCACGGCGGCCAGCACCTGCGCCATCACCCGATCACCTCCAGGCCTGCGGATCAGCGCCTGGCGCAAGCGCTGCAGCGAGTCCGGCAGATCGGCGAATGGCGCACCGTTGCGCAGCGCGCCGGGTTTGCGCTGCACCAGCGGCACATAGTGCTGCCAATCGTAGACGATGTGATCGCGATCGCTGGCACGGACGTGTTCGGCGACCACGGTCTGATCGTCGATGATCACCACGCGATCCGGATACAGCCGCACACTGACCCGCTGCCCGGCCAGCGTACACGGCACCGAGTAGCGGTTGCGGGCCGCCGACACCAGGCAGGTGCTGGACACTCGCGCCGGCGATTCCACGTAGCCGTCGAAGGCCGCCGGCATCGGCATCAGGTGCGGCTGCTCATGCTCCAGCGCCTCGGCAATGGTCATCCCGGGACACTCTGGATGCGCCGCCTGCCGCGCCGCCACGCACTGGCTTGTCAGCCATTCGTTGAGCTCGGCGAAGCTGCCAAAGCGCTGCTCCAGCGCCGACTGCCAGATCCGGCGGCGCGAGTCCTGCACGCCTTTCTCGACCCGGCCTTTCTCCCACCCGGAAGCGACATTGCAGAAGTCCGGGTCGAACAGATAGTGCGCACACAGCGCTGCAAACCGCGCGTTGACGATGCGCGACTTGCCGCGGCCCGGCACCCGGTCGACCGCCGTCTTCATGTTGTCGTAGATGCCGCGCCTGGCCACCCCACCCAGGCCCGCCAGGCAGCGCGTATGCGCGTCGAACAGCATCTCGTGACCCTGGCTCGGATACGCCACCAGCCAGAACGCCCGCGACGCGCACAGCTTCATGTGCGCCAACTGGATCTTGCGCCAGATGCCGCCGATGACGATGCCTTCCTCACTCCAGTCGAACTGGAAAGCCTCGCCCCACTCAAAACTCAGCGGCACGAACGCCGAGCGCGCCGTCACTGATCCCGCCGCAGACCGCCAAGCACGAATGAACTCGGTCAGTCGGCTGTAGCTACCGCAATAGCCCAGTTCCTTCAGCTGCTCCAGCAGCCGTAACGCCGTCCGCCGTTCCTTGCGTGGCCGCAGCGCATCCGTCTGCAGCGCCTTGCGCAACCACTCGGAATGCAAATCCAGGTTCTTGCCGCCAACCTGCCGCTTGTAGCGCATCTCCTTCAATACCGGCTCGACCAGCCACCGCTTGATCGTGTTGCGCGACAGGCTCGTCCGCCGCGCAATCTCACTGATCGACAACCCTTCCCGCAACCGCATCCGTCGCACTTTCGCGTACATCGCCATGGTGTGCACCTCATCTCCTGACAGTGGTCCCCCACCGCAGGCTAGGCATGAACACCCTGGTCAATTTTCAACGAGCAGAACCCCGTTTTGATGGTCAATTTTCAACGAGCGGCAACAACGAGCATCTGCTTCGTTTTGAAGTTGCATTGGGTGTGCAGCTTCCGGAGCAATACCGTCAGTTCCTCGTTGCGCACAACGGAGCGTGTCTCGATCCAGATGAAGTCATCTTTCCAGGAGAGTCGGAGCCATTCACGTTCTTAGAGCAGCTCTTTGGCCTCCACAACGGAGCTGATTCACTTGACGCCGTGCGTGCAAACGTTGAGGGCTACGTCCCAGACGACGCAATTGCTTTCGCCGAGGACCATGGGGGCAACTTGTTCTGTCTTGGCCTTCGTGGCAATTATCGTGGCAGAGTTTTCTTCTGGCACCACGAGCACTCTCGGCCCGGTGTGACCCGTGGTGACTGGCATGGCATGACTTTGCTCGCAGAGAGCTTCACTATCTTTCTCGCTGCGCTAGGTGGGCCCCAGCCTGGTGCAAGTGTTTCGGCTGAGATCTGACTATGCATTCAAGCCGATCGCGGAAGCGGCGCCTGGCTCATGCGAACCAATCGTGCTGCAACGGCTTAACGTGGCGTTAGTTGCCAGTGCGGGTCTCTTCGCTTGCTGCGATAAGCACTGCGTACCGGTGACCCGAGATTTCGCCTTTGGGAAGTATGTGGTCCGCTGCGCGGTGCACGCTGAAATCACTGCGATACTTCCATGACCGCAGACTTGGCCAACTGAAGAAGCGTGCTGGTCGTGCGAAAGCCTGGCCATGCGTTCAAGCAGTAGGTAGGTAGCTTGGCCGCTACTTCCGTCTCGCACTGCCATCAAGCGAGCAGTTCGCGTCGTCTGCCTAATTCGTGTACCGCGTCGACGAGCACATGCATCTGCTCCGGGTTAACGTCCGGAGTAATGCCGTGGCCGAGGTTGAACACGTGGCCGGGGCCGCTGCCGTAGTCGCGCAGGACCATGTCGACCTGCTGGCGCAGGCTGGCCGGGGAGGCGTACATTGCTGCCGGGTCGAGGTTGCCCTGCAGCGCGACGCGGCCGCCGGTGCGCGCGCGCGCCTCGCCCAAGGACACGGTCCAGTCGACCCCGAGCGCGTCGGCGCCGATCTGGCTCAGCGCTTCCAGGTGCCCGTTGGCGCCGCGGCTGAACACGATCACCGGCACGTTGTCCGGGCCACGGTCGATGCTCTGCGCCAGGCGCGTCAGATTGGACTGCGAGAATTCGCGATAGTCGCCCGTCGCGAGCACGCCGCCCCAGGAGTCGAAGATCATCACCGCCTGGGCGCCGGCACGGATCTGCGCCTCCAGGTAGACCCGCACCGAACGGGTCAGCACGTCGAGCAACTGGTGCAGCGCATCCGGGTGGTCCCACATCAGGCGCTTGATGTGGGCGAAGCGCTCGGTCGGGCCGCCCTCGACCATGTAACAGGCCAGGGTCCACGGGCTGCCGGCGAAGCCGATCAGCGGCACGCGGCCACGCAGCTCCTGGCGGATCAGGCGCACCGCGTCCGGCACATAGCGCAGCTCGACCTCCGGGTCCGGCACGCCGAGGCGTTCGATGGCGTCCAGCGTGCGCAGCGGATGGGCGAAGCGCGGGCCCTCGCCCTCGGCAAAGGAGAGCCCCAGGCCCATCGCGTCCGGAATCGTCAGGATGTCCGAGAACAGGATCGCCGCGTCCAGTTCGAAGCGATCGATCGGCTGCAGGGTCACTTCGCAGGCCATCTCCGGCGAGCGGCAGAGGTTCATGAAACTGCCGGCGCGCTCGCGCGTGGCGCGGTATTCCGGCAGGTAGCGCCCGGCCTGGCGCATCACCCAGACCGGCGTGGTGTCCACCGGCTGGCGGCGCAGGGCGCGC
>JAFLDI010000322.1 GCA_017302485.1 Burkholderiales bacterium
CTTCGGCCAGCAGCTCGAACTTGACCTTCTTGCCGCCGATCGTCACGCCCTTGGCGTTGAGCTCGTCGATCGCCATGCGCGCGCCGTTCTCATTGTCCTTGCCCAGGTGGGCGATGGCGCCGCTGGTCGGGCCGACGTGGCCGATCTTGACGACCATGTCCTGGGCGAAGGCCACGCCCACCGAGACCATCAGCAGCGCACCAGCGCTCAGCTTCCATTGCGACTTCATCAGCTGTCTACTCCTGCATAGGAAGCCACCTGCCCTGCGCCGGCTGGCTCGCTGCGGTGCAGGGCACGCCCCACACCGCAGCGGACCGCCGGACCGGGGTGCGCGGGCGGCTCACCCCAGGACTGGCAGCGGGAAACCCGCTCAAGCCAAATGCTTACTCGCCCAGATAGGCCTCGCGCACGCGCGGGTCGTGCAGCAGGGCCTTGGCCTCGCCGCTCATCGTCACCAGGCCCGAGTCCATCACATAGCCGCGGTCGGCCAGGCTCAGCGCGCGGCTGGCGTTCTGCTCCACCAGCAGCATGGTCACGCCCTGCTTGTGGATGGTCTCGACCACCTCGAAGATCTTGTCCACCATGATGGGCGACAGGCCCATGCTGGGCTCATCCAGCAGCAGCACCTTGGGGCGGGCCATCAGCGCGCGGCCCATGGCCAGCATCTGCTGCTCGCCGCCGCTCATGGTGCCGGCCAGTTGCTCGGCGCGCTCCTTCAGGCGCGGGAAGATGCCGAAGACCTTCTCGATGTCGGCGTCGATCTCGTCGTCGTTGCGGTTGTACGCCCCCATCTGCAGGTTCTCGACGATGGTCATGCGGGTGAAGGTGCCGCGGCCCTCGGGGATCATCACCAGGCCCTGGCGCGCCAGGTCCCAGGCGCCCTGGCCCTTGATGGGCTTGCCGAGGTATTCGATGTCACCGGCGGCCACCGGCTGCAGGCCGGTCACGGCCTTGAGGGTGGTGGTCTTGCCGGCGCCGTTGGCACCGATCAGGCTGACCAGCTCGCCCTCATGCACTTCGAAGTCGATGCCCTTGACGGCCTGGATGCCACCGTAGGCCACCTTCAGACCGCGGACCTTGAGCAGAGTTGCTGCCATGTTCGTGTTGCTCCTGCTCAATGCTGACCGGCGCCGAGGTAGGCCTCGATCACCTTTTCGTTCTTCTGCACCTCGGCCGGCGTGCCTTCGGCGATCTGCTTGCCGTAGTCCAGCACGGTCACGCGGTCGCACAGGCCCATCACCAGCTTCACGTCGTGCTCGATCAGCAGGATGGTGCGGCCGTCCTTGCGGATGCGGTCGATCAGTTCGCGCAGCACCACCTTCTCGGTGGCGTTCATGCCGGCGGCGGGCTCATCCAGCGCGATCAGCTTGGGGTCGGTGGCCAGGGCGCGGGCGATCTCCAGGCGGCGCTGGTCGCCGTAGCTGAGGGTGCGCGCCTTGTACTCGGCGTAGCGGCCGATGCCCACGTAGTCCAGCAGCTGCTGGGCGCGGTCACGGATGGCGGCTTCCTCGGCCTTGAAGCCGGGGGTGCGGAACACCGCGCCCAGCAGGCCCGAGGAGGTGCGCACATGGCGGCCCACCATCACGTTCTCGATGGCGGTCATCTCGGCAAACAGCCGGATGTTCTGGAAGGTGCGGGCGATGCCCTGCTTGGCCACCTCGTGGACCGAGCTGGGGCTGTAGGGCGTGCCGCCCAGCTCGTAGGTGCCGCCATCCGGCGTGTACAGGCCGGTGATGACGTTGAAGAAGGTGGTCTTGCCGGCGCCGTTGGGGCCGATCAGGCCGTACACCTGGCCGGCGTTGATCTGCATGCTCACGTCGGAGAGCGCCTGCAGGCCGCCGAAGCGCTTGGAGGCCCCCTGGACCTTGAGTACCGTCGTCATGGGTGCGTGCTCCTTACTTGGTGACCTGCGGCGCGGCCTTGCCGTGCTCGGGGCTGGGCCACAGACCACGCGGGCGCATCAGCATGATGGTGATCATCGCCAGGGCCACCAGCAGCTGGCGCAGGATGGCGGCATCCAGGCGGCCGTCGGTGATCTGCTGCAGCGGACCGGCCACGTAGCGCAGCACTTCCGGCAGCGCGGCCAGCAGCAGTGCGCCCAGGATCACGCCGGGGATGTGGCCCAGGCCACCCAGCACGATCATCGCGACGATCATCACCGACTCCATCAGCGTGAACGACTCGGGCGACACGAAGCCCTGGAAGGACGCGAACATCGCGCCCGACACGCCGCCGAAGGTGGCGCCCATGCCGAAGGCCAGCAGCTTGAGGTTGCGGGTGTTCAGGCCCATGGCCTTGGCGGCGATCTCGTCTTCGCGGATGGCCATCCAGGCGCGCCCGATGCGCGAGTCGGCCAGGCGCAGGCAGATCAGCACCGAGCCCACCACCAGCGCCAGGAACAGCCAGTAGTACAGCGTCACCGACGGGAAGGTGTGGCCGAACAGCTCCAGCGGCTTGCCGAAGTCGACCGGGCCGATCTTGATCGGGTCGATCTGGCTCAGGCCGCGCGGGCCGTTGGTGATGTTGATCGGGTGCTCCATGTTGTTCATGAAGACGCGGATGATCTCGCCGAAACCCAGCGTCACGATCGCCAGGTAGTCGCCGCGCAGCTTCAGCGTGGGCGCGCCCAGGATCACGCCGGCCAGACCGGCCAGCAGCGCGGCCAGCGGAATGACCAGCCAGATCGGCGTGTGCAGGCCGTTGGGGAAGGTGTTGCGGAACCACTCGAAGTTCTCGGCCAGGTGCGGGCTGGCCATCAGCGCGTACAGGTAGGCGCCCACGGCGTAGAAGGCCACGTAGCCCAGGTCGAGCAGGCCGGCATAGCCCACCACGATGTTCAGGCCCAGCGCCAGCAGCACATACAGCAGGGCCAGCGCCATGATGCGCACCCAGCCCTGGCCGAACGGGGCCACGAACATCGGCAGCGCGATCAGCAGCGCTCCCGCCACCAGGAACAGCACCAGCTTGGTCTGTTTGCTCATGTCATCGAACATGTTGTCTCCCTCGGTCAGGCGCGGTCAGCGACGCGTTCGCCCATCAGGCCGGACGGCCGCAGCGTCAGCACCAGGATCAGCACCAGGAAGGCGAAGATCTCCACGTAGTGGCTGCCGAACACGCCGCCGGTCAGGTCACCCAGGTAGCCGGCGCCCAGCGCCTCGATCAGGCCCAGCAGCACACCGCCCACCATGGCACCGGTGAGGTTGCCGATGCCGCCGAACACCGCGGCGGTGAAGGCCTTCAGGCCGGGCAGGAAGCCCATCGAGTGCTGCACCGTGCCGTAGTTCAGCGCCCACATGATGCCGGCCAGCGCGGCCAGCGTGGCGCCGATGACGAAGGTGGCCGAGATCACGAAGTCGGGCTTGACGCCCATGAGGCTGGCCACCTTGGGGTTCTCGGCGGTGGCGCGCATCGCGCGGCCGAGCTTGGTCTTGTTGACCAGCCACAGCAGGCCGGCCAGCACCACCACCGTGGTCACCAGGATCAGGATCTGGGTGATGGTGATCACCGGACCGTCGGCCCAGAGGAAGAAGACCTCGGTGGGCAGCAGCGGCGGGAAGGGCTTGGGGTTCGGCTTCCAGATGATCATGGCCAGCGTCTGCAGCAGCAGGCTCATGCCCATGGCCGTGATCAGCGGTGCCAGACGCGGCGCGCTGCGCAGCGGCCGGTAGGCGACCTTCTCGATCACGAAGTTCAGCGCCGAGGCCACCAGCACCGCACAGGGCAGCGAGATGAGCAGCAGCGCCCAGCCCGGCAGTCCCGAGTCGGCCAGCAGCGTGACCACGGTCCAGGACACCATGGCCCCGACCATCAGGATCTCGCCATGGGCGAAGTTGATCAACGAGATGATCCCGTACACCATCGTGTAGCCCAGCGCGACCAGGGCGTACATGCTGCCCAGCACCAGACCGTTGATGATTTGTTGAACGAAGATGTCCATCGGACCCCTTGAAGCGCCACGGCGCCGGTTTGCGATGGCGTGATTCATTGCACGGCCCGTGCCAGTCGGCGCGCGCACCGGGATGGTTCAGGGAAAGCCCCGAGGGTTTGGAGGTGAAGCGGACCCGGATCGCCCCCGCCAGCCCTGTGCCGGTGCGGCCGCGCCCCCCGGGGGTGCGGGCCGAGGGCGGAAATCCGCACTCCCTCCCGGGGTCCCAGTGCGGAGGTCCGCACTCGGGACCCCGGGCGGGGCAAGGCACACTAGCGGCCGATGCCCGGCCTCAGTGACCTGCCCCCGCCCGCCGCCACCCGCTGGCTGCGTCCCCTGGTGTGGACGCTGCTGCTGGCTGCGCCGATGGGGTTGGGCAGCCTGCTGGCCTTCAACTTGAACGAGCGCGCCGGTCTGGCGCAGCTGGTGGCGGTGAGCAGCGAGCGGCTGGAGCTGTACGCGGCCACGCTGGACGCCGAGCTGCGCCGCTGCGCCTTCGTGCCCGGCCTGGTGG
>JAFLDI010000323.1 GCA_017302485.1 Burkholderiales bacterium
CACGCTGTCGGCCCGCTGGGTGGCGGTGGAGCCGGACAACGCTGCAGCCTGGCTGCAACAGGCCCATGCGGCCCACCTGCAAGTCGATGCGGCTGCCGAGACCGACGCCATGCACCGTGCCAGCCTGGCGCCGCGCTACCAGCCGCCGTCGGCCTGGATGCCGGCGCTGCTTGACGCTCAACTGCCGGCCGAGCTGCGGGGCGAGCCGCGGCTGGTCCTGCAGATCGGCGCCTCTGCCGCCGCCGTCGGGCTGTCCACCATGGCCATGGCAGCGCTGGACCACTGCCGCCAGGCCGCAGCGGAGGATCCCAACCGCGCGCAGACCTGCCTGCGCTTGGCCGAGCTGATGCTGGCGCAGGCGCCCGACCTGGTGTCACTGAACTTCGCCGAGGCGCTGGGCCGTCATGCCGGCTGGCCCGAGGAACGCCAGGCCGCGCTGCGCAACGAGCGCGAGGCGCTGATGTCGGTGCAGCAGCGTGACCCGCCGGCCGCGGTCGGCGCCAATGGCCAGGTGACCCTGTCCTGCCTCCAGATCCTGCAGGGCGGCGCCACCCTGCAACGCATGGCGCGCATGGGCGAGCTGGCCGCGCTGCGGGCGTGGCGCCGCGGTGTCTGATCAGCCCGTGTTGCGCAGACCGGCCGCGATGCCGTTGATCGACAGGTGGATGCCGCGGCGCACGCGCTCGGCATGCGGGTCGCTGTCACGCTGCTTGCGATAGCGCCGCATCAACTCGACCTGCAGGTGGTTCAGCGGGTCGAGGTAGGGGAAGCGGTGTTCGATCGAGCGCGCCAGTGCCGGGTTGCTCTGCAGACGCACGGCCTCGCCGGTGATCAGCGCCAGGGCCTCGGCGGTGCGGTCCCACTCGGCCTTGACGGCGGTGAAGATCTTCTTGCCCAGGCGCTTGTCCTCGACCAGCTCCACATAGCGCGCGGCGATGCGCAGGTCGCTCTTGGCCATCACCATATCCAGGTTGGACAGCAGGGTGCGGAAGAAGGGCCACTGGCGCACCATTTTCTGCAGCAACTCCAGGCGCTGGGCGCGGGCCTTGGGCTCATGGCCCAGGTAGGCATCGACGGCCGAGCCGAAGCCGCACCAGCCGGGCAGTGCCACCCGGCACTGGCCCCAGCTGAAGCCCCAGGGAATGGCGCGCAGGTCCTCGATCGCGCGGGTGGCCTTGCGCGAGGCCGGACGCGAGCCGATGTTGAGTTCGGCGATCTCGCGGATCGGCGTGGCGGCGAAGAAGTAGTCGGTGAAGCCGGGGGTCTCGTAGACCAGCGCGCGGTAGGCCGCCATGCTGGCCTGGCTGAGCGCTTCGGCGGCTTCCAGGAAGGCCTTGGGCGCGGCCTTGGTGGGGTGCAGCAGCGTGGCCTCGAGCGTGGCGGCCACCAGGGTCTCCAGGTTGCGCCGGCCGATCTCGGGGTGGGCGTACTTGGAGGCGATCACCTCGCCCTGCTCGGTCAGCCGGATCTGGCCATTGACCGTGCCTGGTGGCTGGGCCAGGATGGCCTGGTAGCTGGGGCCGCCGCCGCGGCCCACCGTGCCGCCACGGCCGTGGAACAGGCGCAGGCGGATGCCCAGCTCGGCCGACATGGCACTGAACTGTTCGACCAGCGCGATTTCGGCGCGGTAGAGCTCCCAGTTGCTGGTGAAGAAGCCGCCGTCCTTGTTGCTGTCGGAGTAGCCCAGCATCACGTCCTGCTCACCGCCGCTGCGGCGGATCAGCGCCGCCACGCCGGGCAGAGCGTAGAACTCGCGCATGATGTCGGGCGCATGGCGCAGGTCGGCGATGGTCTCGAACAGCGGCGAGACGATCAGGTCGGCCACCGCGTCGTCCTCGCCCAGCACGCCGCGCATCAGGCCGGTCTCCTTTTGCAGCAGCAACACCTCGAGCAGGTCGGAGACGGTCTCGGTGTGGCTGATGATGTAGTGGCGGATCGCCTCGGGACCGAAGCGCGCGCGGCCCTCGGCGGCGGCCTCGAAGATGGCCAGCTCGCCCTGGGCCAGCGCGGAGTACTCGGCGGCGCGCACACGCAAGGGACGGGCGTCGCCCAGCAGGCGCAGCAGCAGGGTGCGACGCGCGCCTTCGTCCAGCGCGGCGTAGTCGGGCTCGATGCGGGCCAGCTTCAGCAACTCGGCCACCACCAGCTCGTGCTGGTCCGAGCTTTGCCGCAGGTCCACCGTGGCCAGGTGAAAGCCGAAGACCTGCACACCACGGATCAGCGGCGCCAGGCGCGGCGCCACCAGCGCCTGGGCGTGGTGACTGCGCAGCGAGTCCTCGATCACGCGCAGGTCGGCGAGGAACTCGTCGGCGCTGGCATAGGGGTTCTGCGGCGCCACCGCGTGGCGCAGCGCCTCGGTGCCGGTCAGCTCGTGCAGCGTGGCGGCTAGTCGGGCGTACATGCCGATCAGCGCGCGGCGGTAGGGCTCGTCCTCGCGGTGCGGGTTGCGGTCGGGTGAGCGCTCGGCCAGGGCCTGCATCGCCGGCGTCACCGGCGACAGGATGTTCGAGATCGACAGCTCGGCGCCCAGCGTGTGCACCTCGGTCAGGTAGTGGCGCAGCGCGGTCTCGGACTGGCGGCGCAGCGCCAGGCGCAGCGTGTCGGCGGTGACGTTGGGGTTGCCGTCGCGGTCGCCGCCGATCCAGTGGCCCATGCGGAAGAAGCCTGGCACCGCGTGGCCGGGCAGGGCCTGCTCGATCTCGCGGTACATGCGCGGGATCTGGCGCAGGAAGGTGGCGTGGTAGTAGCTGAGGGCGTTCTCGATCTCGTCGGACACGGTGAGCTTGGCATAGCGCAGCATGCGGGTCTGCCACAGCTGGGTCACACGGGCGCGGATCAGGTCCTCGTTCTCCTGGCGCTCGGCCTCGGTGCGCAGGCCATCGCGGCGCGCGATCAGCTGGGCGATGGCCCGCTCCGCGTCCAGGATGGAGGTGCGCTGCACCTCGGTCGGGTGCGCGGTCAGCACCGGCGAGATGTAGGCCTGCTGCAGGGCTTCGGCGATGTCGGCGGCGCGGTGGTCGGCGCGCGCCAGCTTCTCGAAGCAGTGGGCCAGCGAACCCTCTTGATGGGTGCCGGCGGCTTCGTGGACCTCGCGTCGGCGCACATGGTGGCGGTCCTCGGCGATGTTGGCCAGGTGCGAGAAGTAGCTGAAGGCGCGGATCACGCTCACGGTCTGGTCGGCCGACAGGTTCTTCAGCAGTCGGTCGAGCACCCGGCCGGCCGAGGCGTCCTTCTTCAGCCGGAAGGCCACCGACAGCTGGCGCACCCGCTCGATCAGGTCGAAGGCGGCGCGCCCCTCCTGCTCGCGGATCACGTCACCCAGGATGCGGCCAAGTAACCGGATGTCCTCCATCAGCGGCTTGTTCTTGCTGGCGGCGTCGCCGTCCTGGCTGCTCTTTACCTGTGCATTCGGCACGGTCTTGGTGCGCTTGAGGCGGCTGGCAGTGCGTGTTTCTGCACGAGGCATGCTGGACTCCGGTGGACGTAACCAAGTTACCAATCGGCAATCGTAGCAGGAGTGGTGCCAGCGCGGATAATCCGCCGACATGAATTCTTCTCAACCCGACACCGTCGTCATCGCCACCCGCGAAAGCCGTCTGGCGCTGTGGCAGGCCGAACACGTGCGCGACCGCCTGGCGGCCGAGCTGTCGCTGAAGGCCGAGCTGCTGGGCATGACCACCCGCGGCGACCAGATCCTCGACCGCAGCCTGTCGAAGGTGGGCGGCAAGGGCCTGTTCGTCAAGGAGCTGGAAACCGCGCTGGAAGACGGCCGCGCCCGCCTGGCCGTGCATTCGCTGAAAGATGTGCCCATGGACCTGCCGGACGGCTTCGTGCTGGCCGCCATCCTGGAGCGCGAGGACCCGCGCGACGCCTTCGTCTCCAACCGGTTCGAGGACGTCGACGCGCTGCCCCAGGGCGCCTGTGTGGGCACCTCCAGCCTGCGCCGCGTGGTGCAGCTCAAGGCGATGCGGCCCGACCTGCGCATCGAGCCCCTGCGTGGCAACCTCGATACTCGACTGCGCAAGCTCGACGAGGGTGGTTACGACGCCATCGTGCTGGCCGCGGCAGGCCTCAAGCGTCTGGGGCTGGGCGCGCGCATCCGCGCCGTCTTTGACGAGCAGCGCATGATCCCCGCGGCTGGCCAAGGCGCCTTGGGCCTGGAAGTGCGCGAGGACGACGCCGTGCTGCGGGGGGCCTTGCAGGCCTTCGTGCACACACCCACCTGGCTGGCCACGCACGCCGAGCGGGCGGTGTCCCGCGCGCTGGGTGGCAGTTGCTCCGTGCCCTTGGCCGCGCACGCGGTGGTGACCGCCGACCAGATGCAGCTCGACGTGGCCCTGGGCCATGCCGCCGATCCGGCG
>JAFLDI010000324.1 GCA_017302485.1 Burkholderiales bacterium
GGGCCAGCGCGCGCACCTCGCCGGCGACCACGGCGAAACCGCGGCCGGACTCGCCGGCTCGGGCGGCTTCCACCGCGGCGTTGAGCGCCAGGATATTGGTCTGGAAGGCGATGCCGTCGATCACCTGCACGATCTCCCCGACACGGCGGCTGGTGGTGGCGATGCCCTCCACGGTCTGCACCGCGCCCTGCATGCGCTGGCGTCCGTCAGCGCCGGTGTCACGGATCTGGTGGAACAGCTGGTCAACCTGCTCGACGTGGCTGGCATTGCTGCGCGCCGTCTGCGACACCTGCTCCAGCGTGGCGGCCGACTCCTCGACCGTGGCGGCCTGCTGACTGGCGCGGCTGGCCAGGTCGTGGCTTTGCTGCTCCATCTGCTGTCCCGTCATGGCCACCTGCTGTGCATGGCTGCGGATGCTGCCGACCAGGCTGGCCAGGCGGCCGAACATCGTGTCCAGCTCGCGGGCCATGTCGGCGAACTCGTCGCTCCCGGGCACCTGGGCACGCGCCGACAGGTCGCCTTCCGCGCCGGCGTGGGCCATGCGGCTGACGCGCTGCAGGGCGTCCATCACACTGGCGTAGAAGCCACTCAACGCGTAGACCAGGCCCAGCACCCCGAGCAGCGAACTGCCCAGTGCCAGCCACTGGCGCTGTTGGAGATTGTGCTCACGGGCCTTCAGGATCGCGGACAGTCGGGCGGTGGCCTGGCGCGAGAAGTCGACGGTGGCGTCGATCGCCGCGGTGCCGGCCTTGAAATAGGCCTGCGGATCGCCCTGCGGCTTGCCATCGGCAAAGCTCTGCGCGGCCAGTTGGGCAAAGGCGCGGTTGGCGGCCAGCATGGGCTCGAAGCTGGCAGGCTGCGGCTCACCGGCCCGCACCAGCGCAGCGACCTGGTTCTTCACGCCTTCGGTCTGCTCCAGCAGCATCGCCACCCGGCCGCTGACCTGGGCCAGCTCGTGCATGCTGGCGTCACCCCGGCTGATCAGGCCGGCGCCTTGCCCGCGCAGCAGGCCCGCCACTTCGGTCAGCGGCAGGCTGCGCTCGACCACCATGTCCATCAGGAAGAAGCTGGCCGCTTCGGGGTCGAAGAGCAGTGCGGAGGTTTCGCCGACGCGCAGGACCAGTGCTCGCATCGCGCGGACCTGTTCGGTGTGGGCGGCGAAGACCTGGGCCCGGTCGCCCTCGCGGCGGCCTTCGCCAAGCGCCTGGACCGCGGTGGCGATCGGTGTCCAGGCCTCGACCAGCCCCCACTCCTGCAGCGTGGCCTGTTCAGCCTGCATGGCGGCCAAGCCCCTGGACAGTTCGTCGCGCGTGGCCTTGAGGGCTTGCTCGGCCTGCGCATTGCCGCTCATGGCCATGTTGGTCTGGCCCCGGTGCTTCTGGGTGGCCACCGCCACATCGAGCAGTGCAGCCACCACGCGGGCCCCCTCGGCTTCATTGCGGGCCGTGGTCAGATCACGCCCCGTGTCGATCAGGGTGCGGGCGATCAGGATCAGCAGCGGAATGGCGATCAGCGCGACGATCAGCGCCATCTTGACGGGCAGGCGCAGCTGGCGCATCAAGGTCACGGCGGGGCGCAGCACGGCCCCATCTGTGGCAAAGGACATGGCAGGACCCCTCGGGGAGCGGCGAAACGTTGATGACCAGCACTGTGGCGCCATCGTCCCGCGAGCGATCGGGCGATCAAGCCGCCTGACATCGGTCAAATGCGGGTTTCCCCGCAAGGGGTGCGGCTCGGCTGTCGCTTCAAAGCGCCCACAGGCGGGGCGGGCATTCGGCCAGCCCCCACAGCCGGTGGCGCCAGGCGCCTCGTACCGTGCGCGCCAGTGCGAACAGCGCCTCGGTGCGGGGTGCCAATGCACGCAGCACCACCACACCGTCGTCGGTGGCGCTGGCACCGGCGCGGCTGGCCAGAGGCGATGCCGCGATGCAAAGGCGCGCGTCCTCCAACAGCTGTTCACGACGGGCATCGTCAAAGCCGTCGCCGGCCGCGCACCACAGCGTGGCCAGCGCGCGCTGACCGGCCCAGCCCAGCGGCGAATCGAGCAGGGCCGGGTCGTCGGCGCCGATGCGGCCCTGCTCCAGCCAGCGGCCGGCGATGGACAGGGTCTGATGCAGCTCACCCCGGGTGAAGCCCTGGTCCGCGGCCGGCAGGCCCAGGGCCAGCAGGTCCCAGCCGATCATCTCGGCCCCGGGAGACAGGTCGAAGTGCAGGGCGTTGGCGGCCCGGCAACCGCTGTAGGCGATGGTCTCCAGCGGCAACCACTCCAGGCGGGCTCCGGCCGCCACGCGGGCGCGCAAGGTCTGCGTGGCCAGTGGGCCGGCGCTGCGGTAGAAGCGGGTGGCGCCAGGTGTGGTGATCAGAGCGTGGGTGTCGCTTGCCAGCGTGACGTCGATGTCCAACTGGTCGCCGCCGACGATGCCGCCCGGCGGATGCACCAGCACATGGTGGCAGATGGCCTCGCCTTCGGGGTAGAGGCGCTGCAGCACGCGCAGCGGCCCCTCGTGCCGGTCATGGGCGACGGTGCGCGGGCCGTCCCGACGGTAGTCGAGCCGCAGGTGGCCGAACCAGCTCATTCGTCGGCGGGTAGGCTGTGCACCGCATCGCGCAGCCACTCGCCGGCCGGGATGGTGGTGATCAGGCCCTCGCCGCGCATGCGTTCGAGCACGCGCCGGCTGGTGCAGAAGGGTGTGCCCTGGCGCCGGCTGAAGGCGAAGAACTGGCCGTTGTCGCTGATCCAGTCCAGCCGCACCGCGGTCCAGCGGCCCTGCAGGCAGGCCCGGCACAGGTCGTCGACAGCCAGACCGGCCAGCCACTGCTGGCGGTCGCGCCAGGCGGGTGAGTCGGGGCTCTCGTCCAAGGCCACCGGGACGGTGGCCAGGTCGGCATGGTGCACCCAGGCCGAAGACTGGATGTCGGCTGAGCCGGCGGGCAGTGATGGCGCAAGCTCGGCATCCGCCGGCGTGGGCTGCGGCCGACGGGGCCAGGCCTTCAGGGCCATGCGCAGCTCGTCGACCTGACGCTGGATGCGGGCTGGGGCCTCGTCGATCGCGCGCAGGCCGTCGTGGACCTCCAGCAGCAGGCAGTCGAGCGCCGCGGGGGTTGGGGGGCGCGCTGCATCCAGCGCGGCGGCGTCCGCCAGGGCGTCGATCAGCGCGGTCCAGCGGCGTGGCCCGGCGCCGTCGACACCTTCGCGGGCACTGGTGCGCGTGATGACACGGACCCAGTCACCCAGCAGGAACTGCGCGGCCTGGGGCAGCAGCCGGGTGCGTTGCAACTGCTCCACCACCTGGGCCTGGACCAGCGGCAGCAGCTCGGCCTGGCGCTCGGCCTGCTGCAGATGGGCCACCGGGCCGGGATGCACCGGGTCGGGCAGCGAGGCATTGGCCAGCCGTTCCAGGTGCACCCGGGCCTGCTCGTAGTGGCGTGCCAGCAGCGGCTGGGAGGCACGCTGCAGGGCCTCCACCAGCGGTCGCAGGCGCTGATCCAGCGCGATCTTGCCCGGCGCCTGGCCGGCCAGGTCCAGTTGCGACAGTGCCACCAATCGGTCGGTGAGCAGCCACAGCGGATGCTGCGTGTCCTGCAGCAGGGCAGGGTCGGCAGCGGCACTGGCCTGGGCCAGCGTGGACAGCGCCTGGAACAGCTCGCGCATGCCCTCGCCCAGGCGGGCGCTGTCCTGCAGCTGCGACAGCTTGAGCGCTGCGCCCCGCACCTGCAGCGCCCCCGCCGCGATGATGTCCCGGCAGACGTCTTCGATCCGCCGCCGGAGCCCACGCCCGCCGAGCCGCCCGCGCCGGCCGTGACGAGCGCCGCCGAGGCGATCACCGCCCGACTGGAGACGCTCTTCGCCGAGCCGGGCCCGGAACCTGAGCCCGAGCCAGCATTGCCGGCCGAACCCGACATCGACTTCCTGGCCGGTCCGATCGAAGGGCCTGTCGTCGAGGAGCAGCCGCCCGCGGAAGAGGGACCGGTCGAGGCCCCTGAGCCCGTAGAAGAGGCTCGCCCGCAAGCCGACTTTGCGCCGCCGATCACGACTGCCTTCGAGCCGGAGCCCGTGTCGGAACCTGAGCCCGACGCGGAGGTATCGGCGCAACCCGAGCCGACCACCGCGTTCGATGCCCCCCCTGGCGCCACCGACGCCGAACTCGACATTCCGCAGGCGCCCCTCGACAGCCGGCCGTTTTCGCGCCCCCGCGAGCCTGAGCCACAGGTCACGATGGAGGTCGCGCCCTATGAGTTCATTCCGGCGCGACGTCGTCCGGAGCCGGCGCCGAAGGAGCTATCGGTAATCTGGTACCTGCTCCTCGCGTTGTTTGGCCTCGCGTTCTTCGGATTCGGGATCTTCTGGGGTCTCACCTGGCGGGGCGCCTCAAGCTTTGGCGGCCTTCCGTTGCCGCTCATCGTGGCCTGGACCGCAGGCCTGGCC
>JAFLDI010000325.1 GCA_017302485.1 Burkholderiales bacterium
GGGCTGCGGGCGTCGTCCACGTTGACCGCGCTGCCACCCGGGCAAGGGCTGTCCTGGTAGCTGCTGCCGCAGCGGTAGACCTCGGCCTGGGCGGGGCCCATGCACAGGGCCAGGCCCAAGCACAAGAGCCACCCGCACAGTACGCGGGTGGGCCGGGTACTGCAGGGCGGCGTGGGCATGGTCAGGTCTCCGTGGTGGGGTTGGGCGGCGCTGGTGGCCCAGCCTTGGCCGGATCGGGCGGCGGCTTGGGCCGGGGGGGCCGGGCGTGGATCTTGAGTTGTGCCTGGCCCATGTCGCCGGCCAGCAGCGCGTCGAGCGTGGGCAGGGAGTCGTCGATGTTCTTCTCGATGGCCTCGCGTTCGGCGGCGGGTGGCTTGCGCAGCACGTAAGCGGCCACTTCGGACTTGACGCCCGGGTGACCGATGCCCAGGCGCAAGCGCCAGAAGTCGCCACTGCCCAGTTGGGCCTGGATGTCCTTCAGGCCGTTGTGGCCGCCATTGCCGCCGCCTTGCTTGAGCTTCATCTGGCCCGGGGGCAGGTCGAGCTCGTCGTGCACCACCAGGATCTCGGCCGGCGCGATCTTGAAGAAGCGCGCCAGTGGCGCCACCGCCTTGCCCGACAGGTTCATGTAGGTCATGGGCTCAAGCAGCCAGATGGGGCCGGCGGATCGGTTCACCCGTGCCACGAGGCCGTGGTAGCTGCGGTCATGCACCAGCGAGCCACCCAGCCGCCGCGCCGCCTGATCCACCCACCAGAAGCCGGCGTTGTGGCGTGTGTCCTGGTACTCGGGCCCGGGATTGCCCAGGCCCACGATCAATCGAATCATGCGGCGATTATCGGCGCCGCCCGGCCACTGGACGGCCCTCTGATGGGGGAGGCCCTTCCAGTGGCGCCAGCGCCTGGCGGGCGCCGGCAATCACCGCCTGGCCGATCTGCTCCATCAGTCCCGGAGGGCCGCCGCGTGAGGCCTCGCCCTCGTCGCCGCCCAGGCGCCACTGGTGCCAGTGCAGCGCCACGTCGATCGTCAGCTCGGGCCGCAGGCGCACCAGCGTGCCGGCATCGATCATCGGGCGGGCCAGCAGCTCGGGCAGCACCGCGATGCCCCAGCCCATGGCGGCCGCGTGCGCACCAGCCTCTGAGCTGGGCACATAGCGCTCCTTCAGGCGAGGCTCGCGCAGCCCGAAGGCCTTGGCCACCCACTGTGCCTGCATGTCGTCCTTGCGGTTGAAGACGATGAAGGGCAACTGTGAGAAGTTGGCCTGCGTCAGCCCTTGCGGCAGCCAGCGCGCAATGAAGGCCGGCGAGGCCACCGCGGTGTAGCGCATCAGCCCCAGCGGCTGCACCGTGCAGCCACGCAGCGCGGTGGCCACGGTGCTGACGCAGCCCAGCACCTCGCCCTGGCGCAGCCAGTCATGGGTGAAGTCCTGGTCGTCGACGATCAGCTCCAGCCCGTAGCCCTGGCGCTGACCGGCCTGCACCAGCGGGTCGAGCGCCGGCAGCACCCAGGTGGCCAGGCTGTCGGCATTGACGGCGACTGGCAGGCGCTCGTCACGCGCGAGCGTGGCGCCCAGCTCGCGCGCGGCATCGGCGCGCAGCGCCTGCATCTGCCGCGCATAGCGCAGCAGCACCTTGCCGGGTTCGGTCAGCCGCAGCGGGCGGGCGCGCACCACCAGCAGATGACCCACATGGGTTTCCAGTGCACGCAGGCGTTGCGACACGGCGGACTGGGTGATCGACAGCAGTTGCGCCGCGCGCTCGAAACTGCCCGCCTCGGCCAGCGCGGCCAGGCAATCGAGGCCGGCGGTGTCGAGCACATGCATCGGGAAGCTCCTGTATCAGGGTTGCTAATGTAATCTCTGATTTGGCAATAGGAGTTCACCTCCCGGGCGGCGCTCCCAACAATCCGCCTCCACGGGCCCACGAGGCCCGGGCCACAGGAGACACGACCATGCGCATTGGTTGCCCCAAGGAAATCAAGAACCACGAGTACCGCGTTGGCCTCACGCCGGCCAGCGTGCGCGAGTTCACCACCCGCGGCCATGAGGTGCTGGTGCAGTCGGGCGCCGGCGCGGCGATCGGTCTGCACGACGAGCACTACGCCGCAGCCGGCGCCACGCTGGTGCGCGATGCGGCGGACATCTTTGCGCGCGCCGACATGGTGGTGAAGGTCAAGGAGCCGCAGCCGCAGGAATGCGCGATGCTGCGCGAGGGCCAGATCCTCTACACCTACCTGCACCTGGCCCCGGACCCCGAGCAGACCGCGGCGCTGGTGAAGTCCGGCGCCATCTGTGTGGCCTATGAGACCATCACCGGCCCGAGCGGCGGCCTGCCGCTGCTGGCACCGATGAGCGAGGTGGCCGGTCGCATGAGCGTGCAGGCCGGTGCCGCCCACCTGGAGCTGTCCAAGGGTGGCATGGGCGTGCTGCTGGGCGGTGTGCCGGGCGTCGAGCCGGCGCATGTGCTGATCATCGGCGCCGGCGTGGTGGGCACTCACGCGATGCAGATGGCCATTGGCCTGGGCGCGCGTGTCACCGTGCTGGACAAGAACGTCGACCGCCTGCGCCAGCTGGACCTGGTCTTCGGCAACCGCATCAAGACCCTGTATTCCAGCGCCCAGGCGCTGGAGGAGAAGGTGCTGGAGAGCGACCTGGTGATCGGCGGCGTGCTGGTACCGGGTGCTGCGGCACCCAAACTGGTCACTCGGCCGATGGTGCGCTGCATGAAGAAGGGCGCGGTGCTGGTGGACGTGGCGATCGACCAGGGCGGCTGCTTCGAGACCTCGCGGGCCACCACCCACGCCGAACCCACCTATGTGGTGGATGGCGTGGTGCATTACTGCGTGGCCAACATGCCTGGCGCCGTGGCGCGCACCAGCACCTTCGCGCTGAACAACGCCACCATTGCCCATGGCCTGGCCCTGGCCACCAAGGGCTGGAAACAGGCCATGAAGGACGACCCGCACCTCAAGGCCGGCCTCAATGTGGCGGCCGGCAAGGTCACCTACCAGGCGGTGGCCCGCGACCTGGGCTACGACTACGTTGCGGCCGACTCGCTGCTGTGAGCCGCGCGGGCCGGCCACTGGCCGGCCCGGTGCGCCCTGCGTGCATCAAGGGGCGCGCATCAAGGGGCGCTGACACTGCCACTGATGCGGTACTGGCCCAGACTGCCGTAGTCGCCGTAACCGGTGCCGCGGACATCGCCGATGCCCACGCCGTTCACCTGCAGGTAGTAGGTGCCGGCGGCGGGCGCTTCGAACGACATCGCAGCGCCCAGGGTCTCGGCGGGTTTGAGCTTGCCCAGTGTCCTGCCCCGGGCATCCATCAGACGCAGGCTCACATCCAGGTTGGCTGAACGGCTGTCCGGCTGCACGCTCAGGCTGATGACGCCCGCGCCGGCCTCGAACGAGAACACATCCTTGTCGTCGCGGCTTTCGATCACGCCCTGGCCACTCAGCAGCACCTGCGTGCCGTCGACGGTGGCCGTCAGGGCCGTGGCCGAGTCGGGCGCGTTGCCGTGGTCATCGGGGCGGCGCGGCCCCCCATTGCTGGCCATGACCACGAAGTCGTCCTCGGTGTTGTTGGCGGTGGCGTACTCGCCCTGGCTCCACTGCACCAGCTCGCGGTAGTAGCCTACGCCCATGATCGGCGCCCAGCCGGTCGGGCCTTCGCCGTGGCCGGGGTAGTAGCCGCCACCGGCGTAGCCGTCGTGGCTCAGGCCCAGGTTGTGGCCGGCTTCGTGGGAGATGGCCTCGGCGACGTACTTCTCGTTGCCGCTGCCCAGCATGTTCCAGAACACCAGTGCCGGCTTGTAGCGGTCGCCCACGTTGTCAAAGACGCCCACATAGGCCACGCCGCCACAGGTGCAGTCGTAGACGCCGACGTTGCTGGTGATCAGCACCGTGGTGCCGAAGACCTCATCTGCCAGATTCCTGCGGGTGAGCTGTCCGGCGCGCGGCTCCTCGGTGGTGACGTCGATGTCCAGCGGGGCGAAATCCTCGGCCACGCGCTGCCAGATCATCTGGATGCGCTCCAGCTCAGCCGCCGAGAAGTCGGTGCTGACCACGCCGTCGGCATCAAAGGGCCCGGCCGTGATGGTGTTGCCGTTGCTGTTCCACGCGGTATTGGTCAGCACGGCACCGTTGAAGTCCAGGTAGATCGTGCGCTGCGCCCCCGGGCGGCTGTGCAGCTTGAAGGTCTGGTCCAGCGCGGCCGGGGCGGCGCCGCTGGTCTGGATGGCTGGCGCGGCGGCCGGCAGGGCACGCTCCAGCGTGTCCACCGCAAACAGCCGGCCCCGGGCGTCCAGGCGCATCGTCGGATCCTGGCGCAGCAGCTCACGCAGTGCCTGCGGGCTGCGACGGTTCTGTGCCGCCACGGCGTCCAGGCGGGTGCCCAGGCGGTCCAGGGCAGCCTGC
>JAFLDI010000326.1 GCA_017302485.1 Burkholderiales bacterium
AGGCGGCCACGCCGGCGCAAGTGGCCGAGCGGGTGACGGCCCTGCGCGCCCTGCAACTGCGCACGCCGGATGGCCAGACGCTGACCCTGCAGACCTTGCGCCACGTCGCGCCCTCGCGTCCGCTCTACACCCTGCGCAACGACGGCGCGCTGGTCGATGCGCTGACTGGCACCGCCTACCGGCCCGACATGGCCGAGGGCTTCTTCACCAGTGCGGCGGGCGACCAGTTGCAGCCGGGCTTTCGCGTGGCCGTGGGCTGGCGCCACTACCAGCGCATCTTCAGCGACGGCCGCTTCCAGGAGCCCTTTGCCAGCGTCTTCCTGTGGACCGTGGCCTTCTCCGCGCTCACCGTGCTGGGCGTCACCGCGCTGGGCCTGCTGCTGGCCGTGCTGCTGAACTGGGAGGCGCTGGAGGGCCGGGCCCTGTACCGCGTGGTGCTGTTCCTGCCCTACGCGGTGCCGGGCTTCATCTCGATCCTGGTGTTCAAGGGCCTGTTCAACCAGAACCTGGGCGAGATCAACCTGATCCTGAACGGCCTGTTCGGCATCCAGCCCGCCTGGTTCACCGATCCCGCGCTGGCCCGCACCATGCTGCTGTTCGTCAATATCTGGCTGGGCTTCCCTTACATGATGGTGCTGTGCTCGGGCCTGATCAAGGCGATCCCGGGTGACCTGGTCGAGGCCTCGGCGGTGCTGGGCGCCGGGCCGCTGACGCATTTCCGCCGCGTCACGCTGCCGCTGATCCTGAAGCCGCTGACGCCGCTGCTGATCAGCGCCTTCGCGTTCAACTTCAACAACTTCGTGCTGGTCAGCCTGCTCACCGCCGGCGGCCCCGATCGGGTGGACACCGCGCTGCCGGTGGGCGGCACCGACATCCTGGTCAGCTACACCTGGCGCATCGCCTTCCAGGACTCGGGCCAGCAGTTCGGCCTGGCCGCGGCCATCTCCACCGTGATCTTCGCCATCGTCGCGGTGATCACGCTGGTGCAGATGCGCTTTACCAGGATCAACGACGATCCCGCACGCTGACTGACATGCCCATCGTCCAGAGCCAATCGCAACGCTGGCGCAAGCTGGCCGCCCACGCCTTCCTGCTGGCGCTGTGCGCCGTGGTGCTGTTTCCCTTCCTGGTGGTGGTGTCGGTGTCGCTGCGGCCGGGCAACTTCGCCGCCGGCTCGCTGATCCCGGAGACCATCAGCTGGGAGCACTGGCGCTATGTGCTGGGCCTGCCCTACGCGGGGCCTGACGGCCGGATGATCGAGCCCGACTTGCCGGTGCTGCGCTGGCTGTGGAACTCGGTGAAAGTGGCCACGGTGTCGGGCGCGGTGACGCTGCTGCTGTCCACCACCGCCGCCTATGCGCTGGCGCGCATGCGCTTTCGCGGCCGGAGGCAGGTGCTGACCGGGCTGATGCTGATGCAGATGTTCCCGGCGGTGCTGGCGCTGGTGGCGATCTACGCCATCTTCGACCGCCTGGGCGCCGCCGTGCCGGCGATCGGTCTGAACACCCACGCTTCGCTGGTGCTGGCCTACTCGGGCGGCATCGCCATGCATGTGTGGACCATCAAGGGCTACTACGACACCCTGCCCGCCGAAATCGAGGAGGCCGCCCGCGTCGACGGCGCCGGCACCTGGACCACCTTCTGGCGCGTGCTGCTGCCGATGGCGCTGCCCATCCTGGCGGTGGTCTTCCTGCTGGCCTTCATCGGCGCGGTGATCGAGTACCCGGTGGCCTCGGTGCTGCTGACGCAGCAGGACCAGCTGACGCTGGCCGTGGGCGCCAAGCTCTTCGTGCACGAGCACAACTTCCGCTGGGGCGACTTCGCTGCCGCCGCCATTCTCTCGGGCCTGCCGATCACCGCGGTGTTCCTGCTGGCGCAGCGCTGGCTGATCGCCGGCCTGGCCGCAGGCGGCGTCAAGGGATGAGGCGCCGCCACTTCAACCTGGCCGCGTCGCTGACGCCGGTCCTTGCCTGTCTGCCCTCCATGAGCCACGCCGCCCTGCCTGCAGCCCAGGAACACCTGCCCTGGACCCGCAGCGCCAACATCTACGAAGTCAATATCCGCCAGTACACGCCCGAAGGCACGCTGCGGGCCTTCATGGCGCATCTGCCGCGGCTGCGCCGCATGGGCGTGGACATCCTGTGGCTGATGCCGATCCAGCCGATCGGCGTGAAGGAGCGCAAGGGCACGCTGGGCAGCTACTACGCGATCCGCGACTACACCGCGGTGAACCCCGAGTTCGGCACGCTGGACGATGCGCGGGCGCTGGTGCGCGAGGCGCACGCGATGGGTTTCAAGGTGATCCTCGACTGGGTGGCCAACCACACCGCCTGGGACCACCCCTGGACCCAGGCCCACACCGATTGGTACAAGCTCGACGCCAAGGGCCAGATCTTCCCGGTCACCTTCAATGCCGGCACGCCGCAGGTCGAGTACTGGACCGACGTGGTGGCGCTGAACTACGCCAGCGCCGCGCTGCGCCGGGCGATGATCGACGCGATGGCCTTCTGGGTCCGCGAGGCTGATCTCGACGGCTTCCGCTGTGACGTGGCCGGCCTGGTGCCCACCGATTTCTGGGACCAGGCCCGCGCCGAGCTGGACGCGATCAAGCCGATGTTCATGCTGGCCGAATGGTCCGAGGTGGACCTGCACGAGCGGGCCTTCGACATGACCTACGGCTGGGACCTGACCGAGGTGCTGGGTCGGGTGGCCAAGGGCCAGGCCGATGCGCGCGACCTGGCCGCCTGGGTGCGCCAGTCGCCGCCCAGCAAGGCCGGCCGGGCCTTCCCGAAGAGCGCCTACCGGATGCGCTTCACCAGCAACCACGACCACAACTCCTGGCACGGCCACGACGGCGAACTCTACGGCGACGCCTTCCCGGCGATGGCCGTGCTGGCCGCCACGCTGCCCGGCATGCCGCTGATCCTGGGCGGCCAGGAGGCGGGGCTGCGCAAGCGCCTGGCCTTCTTCGAGAAGGACACGATGGACCTCTCCAGCTTTCCGCACGAAGCGCTCTACACCCGGCTGCTGGCGCTCAAGCACGCGCACCCGGCGCTGTGGAACGGCCAGTACGGCGCCGATGTCGAACTGCTGGACGCCGGCAGCCCCCAGGTGTTCGCCTTCCGCCGCCGCCAGGGCAGCGACCAGGTCACGGTGGTGGTCAACGTCAGCGACCAGGCGCAGGACGTGACGCTGGCCGCGTTGCCGGCGCTGCAACGGATGGCGCCCTGGGCCTGGCACATCGACGCGCCATGACAGCTCCCTCGCCTTGGTGGCAGGACACGGTCATCTACCAGGTCTACCTGCGCAGCTTCCAGGACAGCAACGGCGACGGCATCGGCGACCTGACCGGCCTGGCGAGCCGTCTGGACGACCTGCAGGCCCTGGGCGTGCAGGCGATCTGGATCACGCCCTTCTTCCCGTCGCCCAACGCCGACTTCGGCTACGACGTCAGCGACTACTGCGAGGTGGCGCCCGAGTACGGCACGCTGGCCGACTGGGACGAGCTGGTGCGCCAGGCCCGCGCGCGCGGCATGCGCCTGCTGGTGGACTTCGTGCTCAACCACACCTCCGACCAGCACCCCTGGTTCCGCGAGGCCTGCAGCTCGCCCCAGCACCCGCGGCGCGACTGGTATGTCTGGCGCGATGGCCGCGCGGATGGCGGCCCGCCCACCAACTGGCGCTCGGTCTTCGGTGGCCCGGCCTGGACGCGCGAGCCGCGCAGCGGCCAGTGGTACTACCACGCCTTCCTGCCGCAGCAGCCCGACCTGAACTGGCACCACCCGGGCGTGCGCGCGGCGATGGCCGACGTCGCGCGCTTCTGGCTGCGCCGCGGCGCCAGCGGCTTCCGGCTGGACGCCACTGCCTTCCTGTTCGAGGACCCCGCCTGGCCGGACGACCCGGACCCCGACCGGCAGCCCCCCTGGCCGCTGCAGCCCTTCAACAGCAACCGGCCCGAGAACCACGGCGTGCTGCGCGAGCTGCGCGCGGTGCTGGCCGAGTTCGACGATGACCGGGTCCTGCTGGGCGAGTCCACCACCGACACGCTGTCCGAGTTGCGCACCGCGTACGGCGAGCAGGGCGACGAGATCCAGCTGCCGATGAACTTCGTCTACGCGCGCCACTGGCAGCGCGATGCCCCGTTCTTCCAGCGGCTGATCGACGACACCCAGGCGCTGCTGCACGACCGCACGCCGGTGAGCTTCTTCAGCAACCACGACCACTGGCGCCAGTGGAGCGCCTTTGGCTATGGGATGCACAACGACGCCATCGCCCGACTGACCGCGGCCATGACGCTGCTGCAGCGCGGCACCGCCCTGGTCTACTACGGCGAGGAGATCGGCATGGGCGATCTGCCCGAGGCCGAGCTGGCCGCCGCGCCGCTGGGCCCGAGCCGGCCGCGGGCCG
>JAFLDI010000327.1 GCA_017302485.1 Burkholderiales bacterium
AGCTGGAAGCCGCAGCCGGCCAGCGACAGCAGCAGCAGGGCGCCCAGCAGCGCGCGACGCGGCCTCATCAGACGACGATGTTGACCAGGCGGCCCGGCACGACGACGACCTTCTTCGCCGGCTGGCCTTCGCTGAATTTGGCGAACTCGGGACTGGCCAGCGCCGCGGCCTCGATCGCCGCCTTGTCGGCACCGGCCGGCACCTTGACCGAGCCGCGCATCTTGCCGCCGATCTGCAGCACCAGCTCGATCTCGTCCTGCACCAGCGCGGCCTCGTCGACCTGCGGCCAGGGCGCATCGAGCAGCTCGCCCAGACGCGCCGCATAGCCCAGGTCCAGCCACAACGCATGCGTGATGTGCGGGCAGGCGGGGTAGAGCGCGCGCA
The DNA here is from genome assembly GCA_017302485.1 of Burkholderiales bacterium. GTDB lineage: Bacteria > Pseudomonadota > Gammaproteobacteria > Burkholderiales > Burkholderiaceae_C > Ideonella. The sequence goes on from JAFLDI010000327.1 coordinate 385, forward strand.
GCAGCACCGAAACGCCTTCGCGCAGCACCGCCGCGTCACCAGCCGAGCCATCACTCTTGAATGCTTCCAGCGCATTGAGCAGCTTCATCGCGCCGGAGACGACGGTGTTGTACTGCATGCGCTCGTAGTCGTAGCTGACCTGCTTGAGCACCAAATGCACCTCGCGGCGCAGGGCCTTGGCATCGGCCCGCAGATCGGTGCCCACGTCGGCCGCCGCGCTCAGCGCCTCGGCATTCTTGGCGCCAAAGGCCCAGACCCGCTTGAGGAAGCGGTGCGCGCCCTCGACGCCGGCGTCGTTCCATTCCAGCGTCTGCTCAGGCGGGCTGGCGAACATCACGAACAGGCGCGCGGTGTCGGCGCCGTAGCGATCGATCAGCTCCTGCGGGTCGACGCCGTTGTTCTTGGACTTGGACATGGTGCCGATGCCGCCGTAGTCCACCGCCGAGCCGTCGGCCTTGAGCTTTGCCCCGACCACCGCCTTGCCGGACGCGTCGAACACGTTCTCGACCTCGTGCGGCCAGAAGTACTCGATGCCGCCCTGCTCGGTCTTGCGGCTGTAGATGTGGTTGAGCACCATGCCTTGCGTGAGCAGGCGTTTGAAGGGCTCGGCCACCGTGACCAGGCCGATGTCGCGCATCACCTTGGTCCAGAAGCGCGCATACAGCAGGTGCAGGATCGCGTGCTCGATGCCACCGATGTACTGGTCCATGCCGCCGTTGGCCATCCAGTACTGCGTGCCCGCACCGACCATGCCATCGGCCTTGTGCGGATCGCAGTAGCGCAGGTAGTACCAGGACGAATCGATGAAGGTGTCCATCGTGTCCGTCTCGCGGCGTGCCGGCTTGCCGCAGCAGGGACAGGCCACGTTCAGGAAGGCCTCGCACTTGTTCAGCGGGTTGCCGCTGCCATCGGGGATCAGGTCCTCGGGCAGCACCACCGGCAGGTCCTTCTCGGGCACCGGCACGGCGCCACAGGACTCGCAGTGGATGATCGGGATCGGCGTGCCCCAGTAACGCTGGCGGCTGATGCCCCAGTCGCGCAGGCGCCAGGTGGTCTTCTTCTCGCCCAGGCCCTGGGCGGCCAGCAGCTCGGCCACCCTGGACACCGCATCCTTGTGCGGCAGGCCATCGAGCGCGCCCGAGTTGACGCACACCGCACGTTGCTTGTCGCCGTACCAGTCGGCCCAGGCAGAGGTGCTGAAGGTCTCGCCCTCGACCGCGATGACCTGCCGGATCTCGATGCCGTACTTCAGCGCAAAGGCGAAGTCGCGCTCGTCGTGCGCCGGCACGCCCATCACCGCACCGTCGCCGTAGCTCATCAGCACGTAGTTGCCCACCCACACCGGCACCTCGGCGCCGGTCAACGGGTGCGTCACCGTCAGGCCGGTGGGCACCCCCTTCTTGTCCTGCGTGGCCAGCTCAGCCTCGGTGGTGCCGCCCTGCGCACACTCGGCGATGAAGGCGGCCACGGCCGGGTTGCCCGCGGCGGCGTGCGCAGCCAGCGGATGTTCGGGGGCCACCGCACAGAAGGTGACGCCCATGATGGTGTCGGCGCGCGTGGTGAACACGAAGAGCCTGCCGTCCTGGATCGGCGCGCCGTCAGCACCACGGATCTGGTGCGGGAAGGCAAAGCGCACGCCCTCGCTCTTGCCGATCCAGTTCTCCTGCATCAGCCGCACGCGCTCGGGCCAGCCCGACAGGTGGTTCGGGTCCTCGGGGTTGGCCACCGCCGACAGCAGCTCCTCGGCGTACTGCACGATGTTCAGGTAGTAGCCGGGAATCTCGCGCTTCTCGACCAGCGCGCCCGAGCGCCAGCCGCGGCCGTCGATCACCTGCTCGTTGGCCAGCACGGTCTGGTCCACCGGGTCCCAGTTGACGACCTGCGTGCGGCGCACCGCAATGCCCTTCTCGAGCATCTTCAGGAACAGCCACTGGTTCCACTTGTAGTAGGCCGGGTCGCAGGTGGCCACCTCGCGCGACCAGTCGATCGCCAGGCCCATGGCCTGCATCTGGCCCTTCATGTGGGCGATGTTGGAATAGGTCCAGGCGGCCGGCGGCACCTTGTTCTTCATGGCCGCGTTCTCGGCGGGCAGGCCGAAGGCGTCCCAGCCCATGGGCATCAGCACATTCATGCCCTTCATCCGCAGTTGGCGGGCGAGCATGTCGTTGATGGTGTAGTTGCGCACATGCCCCATGTGCAGCTTGCCGCTGGGGTAGGGCAGCATGGAGCAGGCGTAGAACTTGGCCTTGGAAGCGTCTTCGGTGACGCGATAGGCATCGGCCGCGTTCCAGTGGGCCTGGGCGGCGCGCTCGACCTCTGCGGGGGCGTACTTGTCGTTCATCCCCGGATTGTAGGAGGGCGGCGCAGCGCCACAGGGCTCAGCGCGTGGGCAGTGGCGGCCGGACCTTGAAGTTGTCGAAGTGCGCCACCTCGCTGACGCCGGCATGGAACTCCAGCTTGAGTGTCAGCACGCTCAGCGCGGCCATGACAGCCGGCAGGTCGGGGCCCCAGGTGGCGGTGTCGAGCGGGATGGTGTAGCGGTGCCAGCGGCCGTCGGCGGGCGGCGCGTTGTCGGGCACCAGGTCCAACGACAGCGTGGTGACGCCATTGCCCAGCACCAGGGTGCCGAAGGGCGCCCAGTCGGGGCTGTCGTTGTTGCCGTTGCGGGCCACGAAGCTGAGGCTGCCGCCCACATAGGCCGACCAGTCGCCGAGCAGCTCGGGCGGCGGGATCATGACGAAGTCGCCGCTGGTGACGTCGGTGATCTGCAGGTAGCCGCCGCGCCTGGGGTCGCCCCCCACCCAGACCAGATCGCCGCCGTCGAAGGTGGTCCAACCCTGGGCATCGGTGTCGAACTTGTAGGTGGGATGCTTGCCGGCCCACGCGGGCGAGGTCAACACGCAGCCCAGGACCAGCGACAACAGGACGCGTTTCATGCGCGGTCTCCAGCAGGAACAGGCGGGCAGTATCCGGGGGCCCGCGGGCACCGGGCCATCCCTATTTCGGCGCGGGCTTGGGCTGGGCGACGAAGGCGATGCGGGTCAGCCCGGCGGTCTGCAGCACGCCCAGCACCTCGGCCACCTGGCCGTAGGGCACGCGGGCGTCGGCACGCAGTTGCACCTCGGTGCGCGGCTGCTCGCGGGCAGTGCGCTCGGCCTGGCGGGCCAGCGCGGTCAGGTCGCTGCGCTCCTCGGCGATGAACAGGCGCCCCTCGGCATCCAGCGCCACCACCAGGGCCTGCGGCGCCTCGCTGGGTGTGGCGCCCTCGGTGGCGGGCAGGTCCAGACGCAGGCTGCTGGCCATCAGCGGGGCGGTGACCATGAAGATCACCAGCAGCACCAGCATGACGTCGATCAGCGGCGTCATGTTGATGTCGCTCATCGGCGGCGGCGCCGAGCTGCGCTCGAGCCGGCCAAAGCTCATGGGTGCCCCCAGACCTGCCGCTGCGCGTCAGCCTTGCAGGCCGCTGCGGCCCTTGCGGCCCGGCGTTTCCTCATGCCGCCAACGCCAGGCCGCGCAGGTCGTGCGCGAAGCCTTCCAGCTCGGCCTCGCAGGCGCCCACCCACTTGCCGAACAGGTTGTAGGCCAGCACCGCCGGGATGGCCACGGCCAGGCCGGCAGCGGTCATCACCAGGGCCTCGCCGACCGGACCGGCGATGCGCTCGATGCTGATCGCGCCGCCGGCGCCCAGGCCCAGCAGCGCGTGGTAGATGCCCCAGACGGTGCCGAACAGACCAATGAAGGGCGAGGTGGAGCCTACCGACGCCAGAAAGACCTGACCGGTCTGCAGATGGGCCAACGCGCGGTGCAGCGCGTCGCGCAGGCGACGGGTGAGCTGGTCCCCCTGGTGGGCACGCGCCTGCAAAGTGCCGGCGGGGGCATCGGCCGCGGCGGCGTCAATCAGGGGCCGCAGCAGACCCTCGGCGTCCAGCGCGGCGG
>JAFLDI010000328.1 GCA_017302485.1 Burkholderiales bacterium
TGCAGGCGGTACGCGCCGCGCTGAAGCCCGAGACCGAGCTGGGCTTTCACGGCCACCACAACCTGGCCATGGGCATCGCCAACTCGATCGCCGCGATCGAGTGCGGCGCCACGCGCATCGACGCGGCCGCGGCCGGCCTGGGCGCCGGCGCGGGCAACACGCCGATGGAGGTGCTGGTGGCGGTGCTCGACCGCATGGGCGTGGCCACCGGCATCGACGTCTGGACGATCCAGGACGTGGCCGAGGACCTGGTGGTGCCGATCATGGACTTTCCGATCCGCATCGACCGCGACGCGCTGACGCTGGGCTATGCCGGCGTGTACGGCAGCTTCCTGCTGTTCGCCAAGCGCGCGGCGGCCAAGTACGGCCTGTCGGCGCGCGACATCCTGGTCGAGCTGGGCCGCAAGAAGATGGTCGGCGGCCAGGAGGACATGATCGAGGACACGGCCCTGACGATGGCGCGCGAGCGTGGCCTGAAGTCGGCCGCCTGAGGAGCACGCATGCGCATCACCCGACGCCACGCCTTTGCCCTCACGGCCGCGCTGCTCGCTGCCGCGCCAGCCGGTGCGGCTGAGTCCTACCCGTCCAAGCCGATCCGGCTGGTCGTGCCCTTCGCCCCCGGCGGCCCCACCGACATCATGGGCCGGGTGGTGGCCAGGATCATCGGCGACGCGCTCAAGACCACCGTGGTGGTCGAGAACCGCGCCGGCGCCGGCGGCAACCTGGGCACCGACGCGGTGCTGAAGTCGCCGCCCGACGGCTATACCCTGGGTATCGGCGCGATCAGCAGCCTGGCGATCGCGCCGGGCCTGTATCCCAAGCTGCCCTACAACGTGGCCACCGACGTCGCGCCGATCACCGGCGTGGGCATTGCCAAGGGTGCCATCGTCGCCCACCCCTCGGTGCCGTTCAGCGACCTCAAGGGCCTGATCGCCCATGCCAAGGCCCACCCCGGCCAGCTGTCCTACGCCAGCCCGGGCATTGGCACCAGCTCGCACCTGGCGGCCGAGTACCTGCAGTCAGTGACCGGCATCGAGCTGCAGCACATCCCCTACAAGGGCACCTCGGCGGCAGCCACCGACATCCTCGCCGGCACCGTGCCCCTGAGCTTCGAAAGTTCGCTGACCACCGCCGCACCCAATGTGCAGAGCGGCAAGCTCAAGGGCATTGCGCTGACTGCGCGCGGTCGCTCGCCGCTGCTGCCCAACCTGGCCACGGTGGAGGAGCAGGGCGTGGCCGGCTTCGACGTGCCGACCTGGTTCGGTCTGATCGCGCCGGCGGGCACGCCGCGCGAGGTGATCGCGCTGCTCAACAAGGTGGTGGTTGACGGCCTGAAGAGCCCGGCCACGGTTGAGCGCTTCGCGCAGATCGGCGCCGAGCCCATGCCCACCTCGCCCGAAGGCTTCGACCAGACCATCCGCGCCGACGCGCAGCGCTGGGCGAAGCTGATCAAGGCAGCCAACATCCACCCCGAGTGAGGAGAGCGCGATGCCCTTTGCCCAGATCTACATGCTCGAGGGCCGCACACCCGAGCAGAAGCGCGCCGTGATCGAGAAGGTCACCCAGGCGCTGCACGAAGCCACCGACGCCAAGGTCGAGACGATCCGTGTCTGGATCCACGAGATGCCCAAGGAGAACTGGGGCATTGCCGGCGTCAGCGCCAAGGACCTGGGTCGCTGAGCGGCGGCCGCTGGCGGAGGGCCGGCACGCGATGGGCGCGCTCGGCCTGCCGTAGTCGCTGAGCCGGTCCTCTATCAGGCCGCTGAAGCGGCAGCTGATCATCATCCCGTCCCATCCGGGCCAGGATCACTGCTCTGGCGCAACCAGCGGTTGAGCGCATGGCGCAGCCGCGACGGGTCGATCGGCTTGGTCAGGAAGTCGTTCATACCGGCCGCCAGGGCTTCGTCGCGCTCGGAGACCAGCGCGGCGGCTGTCAAGGCCAGGATGGGCAGGCTGCGCTCGTCATGGCGCGCGCGCATGCGGCGGGCCGCCTCGTGGCCGCCGATGCCTGGCATCTGCACATCCATCAGCACCAGATCGAAGGGATGGCCGCTGGCCACGGCCTCGTCCACCGCGGCGACCGCCTCCTCGCCGTCGCCGGCCTGGGAGACCTCGGCGCCCCACTGCTCGAGCAGCGCCACCGCGATCATCATGTTGACCGGGTTGTCCTCGACCATCAGCAGGCGCGCACCCTGGATCGGGTCGGCGTCGCCGCTGGTCGAGCCGGCTTCGAGCTCCGCCGGGTCGGCCGGCGGCAGCGGCAGCTCGGCCCAGAAGCAGCTGCCTTGTTCGGGCACGCTGACCACGCCCACGCGCCCTCCCATCATCTCGGCCAGCTCGCGCGAGATGGACAGGCCCAGACCGGTGCCGCCAAAGGTCCGGGTCGTGGTTTCGTCGCCTTGCACGAAGGGGCGGAACAGGCGCGCCTGCAGCTCGGGCGTGATGCCGCGGCCGGTGTCGGTGACTTCGAAGCGCAGCAGTCCGGTGCGCACCACCCGTGCTGCCAGCTGGATGTCGCCACGCTCGGTGAACTTCAGCGCGTTGTTCAGGAAGTTGCTGAGGATCTGGCGGATGCGCACCGAGTCGCCCAGCACCGCGTCGGGCAGGTCCTCATCGCGTTGCACCTGGAAGCCCAGACCCTTGGTGTCGGCCAGTGCGCCATAGGCCTGGTGCAGCGAGGTCAGCAGCGCGCCCAGGTCGAAGGCGACCTGGTCCAGGTGCATCTTGCCGGCCTCGATCTTGGACAGGTCCAGGATGTCCGACAGGATGCCTGAGAGGGTCTCGGCGCTGTCGCTGATCTGGTCGATGTACTGGCGCCGGCGCGTCTCGTCGATCGACGGGTTGCGCGCCAGCCGCGCCAGGCCCAGCAGGGCATTGAGCGGCGTGCGGATCTCGTGGCTGGTGCTGGCCAGGAAGGCGCTCTTGGCGCGGCTGGCGGCCTCGGCGTCGTCGCGGGCGCGGGCCAGCGCGCGCTCGGTCTGCCGGCGCTGGGTGATGTCCTCGGCGAACCAGATCGTGCCACGCTGCGGCTGACCCGGGTCCACCGCCTTGGCCAGCACGCGGGCGATGAAGCTGCTGCCGTCGCGTCGCACCATGGCCCGCTCCAGCTCGACCTGCTCGCCGGCGTTCAGGCGCGGCACCAGCGTGTTCGCCAACTGCTCGAACTCGGCCGCGTCGGCCCAGACCAGGCTGACATGCCGGCTTGCCAGCGAGCCCACCGGCCAGCCCAGCATCTGCTCAAGCCGCGGGTTGGCCATCAGGAAGTGGTAATCGCGGGTCAGGGCAATGCCCATCTGCGCGTTCTCGAGGATGGCTTCGCGCTCCAGCCGGGCCTGTTCGCTGGCGGTGATGTCGCGGCAGCTGAGGATCAGGTAGTCGGACTCGTCCAGCGTGAAGCGGGCCGCCGACACCAGCATCGCCACGGTCCGCCCATCACGCACCCGGAACGGCAGCGACAGGTTGCGTACCGTGCCGTCGCGGGCCAGTTGCTGCAGGAAGCGCTCGCGATCGGCCTCGGTGACCCAGATACCCAGCTCGATGCTGGTGTGTCCCACCGCCTCCTCGGCGGTCCAGCCGGCCACCCGGGTGAAGCTGGGGTTGACCATCAGGTAGCGGCCGGTGGACAGCTCGGTCAGCGTGATCAGGTCGGGGCTGTTGGCCACCAGGTGGCTGAGCAGGGCCTCCGATCGCTGCAGCGCCTGTTCGGCCTGACGGTGCTCGGTGACGTCGGTGAAGATGGTCAGCACGGCGCTGTGGCCATCCTCGGCGTCGACCTGGGCGCTGCTGGCCATCACGGTCACGCCCCGGCCGGGCTGGGGCAGCAGGCGGTACTCGTCGGGGGGCAGGTGGCGCCCGGGCGGCAGGCTGGCCAGCTGCTGCAGCTTGGCCAGCGCCTGAGACCGGTCGTCCGGGTCCATGCACGCGTCAATGAAGTTGCTGCCCAGCAACGTGGCCAGCTCGCTGTGGCCGAGCAGCGCGACCGCCGCCGGGTTGGCATCCACCACCACCCCCGCGCGGTGCAACACCAGGGGCAGGGGCAAGCGCCGGAACAGCTCCTGGTAGCGGGCCTGGCTGAGGTGCAGCGCGCGCACGGTCTCGACCTCGGTGCTGACCTCCCTGAGCACACCACCGAAGCGGCCGTTGGCCATCGCGCCAAGCGACAGCCGAAGGTGCCGGGTGCGCGCTGCGCCATCGATGCGCGACAAGGGCAGGTCGCGCAGCGCCTGCGACTGCGCCAAGGCAGCCTGCAGGCGGGTCAGGTCGGTGGGCGTCAGCGCCACGCCGGGCCACTCCCAGGTCAGGCGGCCGATGTCGTCAGACTCCAGCAGCCCCTGGACACCGGTGGCATGCTGGAAACGGTACAGCCGGCCCTCGCTGTCCAGCTCGAAGTGCAGGTC
>JAFLDI010000329.1 GCA_017302485.1 Burkholderiales bacterium
GAACTCAAACGCCTCCCGGTGAAACGCCTCGCGTGGCAAGCCGTTGCCGGTCAGCGTCTTGGCCAGTGCTTCACCCCAGCCGGCGGGGCGCTGGGCCAGGCGCTCGCGCAGGCGCTCGCAGGCCTGGACCAGGCGATCACGCGGCGCCGGTTTGAGCAGGTAGTCCGCCGCAGCCAGCTCGAAGGCCTGCAGCGCGTACTGGTCGTAGGCGGTGACAAAGACCAGCAGCGGCATCGGAATCGCTGCGGGCCAGTCCTCGACGATGGCCTGTGCCGCCTCCAGGCCACTGCGGCCGGGCATGCGGATGTCCATGAAGATCACCTCGGGGTGCAATGCCAGGGCGTCGTCGATGGCCTGCTCGCCGTCCACCGAATGGGCAATTACCTTGAGCTCGGGCCAGACGACCGCCAGGTCGGCTTGCAGGGCGTGGGCCAGCAGCGGCTCGTCTTCGGCGATCAGCGCGGTGGCAGGCTGGCGTGTGGCAGCATTCATGTCGAGGATTCAGTGTGGGCCGTGCAGGGCAGGCGGACGGTGACCTCGGTGCCACCCCCCTGCAGGGACTGCAGGCGCAGCTCGGCGGCCGTGCCGTACAGCGCCGACAGGCGTTCGCGCACCTGCTGCAGACCGAAGCCGCTGCCACCACTGGTGCCGCCGCGGTCCAGGCCGACGCCGTTGTCGCGCACGCTCAGCAGCAACTGCCCGCCGTCGCGCTGGGCGGACAGTGCCAGATGGGCCGGGCCTCGCAGCGGCTCCAGGCCATGGCGGATCGCGTTCTCCACCAGCGGCTGCAGCAGCAGCGGCGGCACCGGCAGCGCGGCCAGATCGGGGGGCAGCTCGACCACCACCGTCAGGCGCTCGCCCATGCGGATGCGCATCAGCGCGAGGTAGTCTTCGAGGTGCCGGAACTCGGTAGACAGCGGATGCCAGGGCAGGCGGCTGGCGCCCAGCGTGGAGCGCAGCCAGGCAATCATGTGGTCGAGCATGCCCTGGGCGCGTGCCGGGTCGATGCCGATCAGGGCGCGCAGGTTGGCCAGGGTGTTGAACATCATGTGCGGCTCCAGCTGGCTTTGCAGCAGGCGCAGCTGGGTTTCCGCGGCGGCCTGCTGGGCACGCGCTGCGCGCGCCTCGGCCGCCTCGACGCGGCCGCGCTGGTAGAAGTAGACCGTGCCGGCCAGGCCCGGGATCAGCGACAACGCAAAGATGCGCCACCACAGGTTCCAGCTGCCGTGGCGCGGCCACACACCGTCCAGACCGGTGATCGCCGAAGCCAGCGCGCCGCCGACGATGTAGCCGATCGCCACGCCGCCAACGATGCTGGCAGCCAGCCAGCCCCAGCCGGGAAAGCCCTCGGCGGCGCGCGGGTGGGCCCGCTGCGGGTGCGCCAGTTGCCAGCGCAGCACCAGGTGCATCAGCACATGGATCGAGGCCGAAATGCCGTTGCCGATCAGCAGCGAGTACAGCAGCGCCACCCAGGCCGGCATGCCCAGCAGCCACAGCACGCCGGCCACGCTCAGCGAGATGGCCTGCGCGGCGGGCAGGCCACGCAGCAGTTGGCGGGGCAGTGAGCGTTCGCAGTCGGGGGTATTCATCGGCTCAGGACAGTCCGAGCGCATGGTGCCACAGCAGATCGCCCAGATAGCGACCCGGCAGCAGGGTGAACAGGCCGGCGATGACGCAGCCGCCCAGGTAGGTGCGCCACATGGTGCGCTGGTGGGCCGCGATCTGACGACGCACGGCCAGCCACAGGCCGCTCCCGACACCGATGAAGGTCAGCACCGTCAACGCGTGAATGGGCGTGAATCCGGCGATGTTGGGCAGCCGGAAGTCGCGGATGAAGGCGCTGGACAGGGCGGCCGCCAGCATGCACAGCACCCAGGCATATCCGGCGACCCTGTGCAGCCGACCGCCCTTGCGGGCGCGCAGTGCAATCGGGCCGAGCATCAGCGCGGCGCTGGCGAAGAGCAGGTGGACCTGGACCACCGGGCTCAGGCTGAAGGGGGAGGCGAGGTGCATGGCGGTCTCTGGCGGCGGCGTTGTCGAGGACAGCATCCTCGTGCCACCGCCTGGGCGCCACCGCCGCGCCGCGACGAACGGGCGCCTGCGGTCGCCAGGCCCCGTGTCAGCGTCGCCAGTCGCAGCGCTCAGGCCGGCGTGGCCGGCAGGTGCCGGGCCAGGAAGCGCTCCACGCGCTCCCAGAAATCGATCTGTGTCGACAGCCGCGACCAGCCGTGCCCTTCCTTGGGGTAGCTGACCCACTCCATGTTCGGGTTGTGGAGCTTCAGCGCGTCGCGCAGCCGCTCGCCGTGCTCGATCGGCACCCGTCTGTCGCGTTCGCCGTAGGCCATCAGCACCGGCTTGCGGATCTGCGCAGCCACATGGAGCGGCGAATGCTCGCGCAGCATGCGGGCATCGGCCTGCCGGTCGCCCAGCACCTTGGGCAGGCCGTGCTCCTTGAACACCTTGGGCAGGTCACTCCAGTGGGCGCTGTACAACAGGTCCAGGTCGGTCACGCCCAGCCAGTTGACGGCACAGGCGAACAGGTCCGACTGACGCGCCAGGCCCATCATCGCGGCGTAGCCGCCATAGCTGCTGCCGGCGATGGCGATGCGAGCCGCATCGGCGATGCCCTGGCTCACCGCCCAGCGCGCGGCGTCAGCCAGGTCGTCCTGCATGGCGGCGCCCCACTGTCGCCAGCCGGCAGTGGCGTGCCGGTTCCCGAAACCGGTCGAGCCGCGGAACTCGGGCTGCAGCACTGCGTAGCCCCGGCTGGCCAGGAACTGCACCTCGCTGTCCCAGGCCCAGCTGCCCCCGCGAACGAAGGGGCCGCCGTGGACCAGCACCACCATGGGCAGCGGCCGGCGCGCTCCGGCGGAGCGCGGCAGGCTCAGGTAGCAAGGCAGCGGTCGGCCATCGCGTGCGGTGAGCCAGTGAAAGGACATTGGCGACATCTGCGCCGGGTCGATCGCGGGGCGCGAGCGACCCAGCACGGTGAGCTTGTCGGTGCCGCGGTGGTAGGCCAGCACGACGGTCGGCTGGCGGTCGCTGAACGCGCTGACCAAAATCCAGGGGGAGTCGCCTCGGCGCGGGGGCGTCAGCAGATTGCCGGTGCTGGTCAGGCGCGCATCGATGCGCTCCTGGATCGCCTTCATGCCCGGATCGAACCAGACCGTGGTGCGGGCGTCGGCCTCGACGCGCATGCCAAGCAGGCGGTCGCCACCGAAGATCAGCTCCCCCTCAACGTCGTACTGCTCCAACGCCAGCACAGGACGCTCGGACAGTGCGCCACGCACCGGATCGATGCTGTAGAGCGCGCGGCGGTCCAGGCCGTTGCGGGCGCTGACATAGGCCGTGCCATCGGGGGCCATGCCTTCAAGGGCGAAGTCGTCGTCGAAGAAGCGCTCGCTCTCTCGCACCACCTGCCATGCACCCTCGCGGCGCCACAGCAGCCGTGCACTGTCGCCCTTGGCGGTCAGGACCGCCACCGGCGCGCCGCGTGGATCGAGCAGGATGTCGCGTGACCACGGGGGCACCTCAAGTTCCTCCTCACGGCCGTTGCGGGTGTCGAGCCGGCTGAGCTTCAGGAAGCCCCAGCCTTCGCTGCGGTCCTGGAAGCGGCCCACCATCATGTGTTCACTGTCCTGGGGGCCCTGGGCCATGGGCCAGACCGGTCCGAGGTCGCGCACCTGCGTGCTGCCGAGATCGCGGGCGAGACAGGTGGGCGTGACCTCGGGGTCCTGTTCATCGGCCACCCTGTAGATCAGGCGCCGGTCATTGATCCACTGCACCGCGACGATGTCCCGGTCCTCGACCGCGAACACCGAGTGCGTCAGGGTGTCGAGTTCCACCACGCCCAGCCGGCGGCGTCCGTCCACCGCCCTCTGGCACAGGGCCACATGGGTGCCGGTCGGGTTGAGGGCGGCCGCGGACAGGGCCGCAGGTTCAAAAAAGAGCCGCGGTGCCAGCGACGCCGCGGAGGTCTGGCCCCAGCCGCGGCCGGTGCTGATGGTGGCAGCCAGGGCCAGGCCGGCCTGTCGACGGTTGATCCTCATGGCCGGAGAGTCTAATGGGCTGCCCCGGATCGGGCACAGTCCGGCGGCGCAGGCTTACCTCATGCGTGGTACGCGGGCCCAGGGCGATGGCGTGGTCGGCCTCACAGTGCGACGCGGGCCGAGAGCACGGCCTGCCGACGCTGCGGCAGTTGTGACAGCAGCGCATGGATCGGGCCGCCGAACTGGCGCCAGGCGGCTTCGAATCGCCACCGGTCTCCTTGCCACTGCGCAGCCGCCGTGAGGATGCGGCCGCCATCGGTGGGGTGGACCAGCGCATCGACGCTGAGTGTCCAACTGGCGGGCTGCCAGGCGGCGC
>JAFLDI010000033.1 GCA_017302485.1 Burkholderiales bacterium
GGCTCAGCCGCCGTCCGTGGACAGGAAAGCCTTGACGCCGCGAACCACGTCCACGCCCAGGGCCAGCAACCCCGCCACCAGCACCCAGACGGCCCACGGCCCCGCCTCACCCAACTGCGCCGCCATGCCGATCACGGCCAGCAGCACACCGATCTTGCCCACCATCGTCATGGCACGTCCTCTGTGGTTTCAGGTGCCACAGCGTAACCCGTCTGGCCCGCATGCGAGAATTCGCGCTTTCGCGCAGTGCCCCGCACCGCGCGGGCCTCCCCGTAGTTCAATGGATAGAACGGGCGCCTCCTAAGCGCCAGATACAGGTTCGATTCCTGTCGGGGGGACCAGGGATGTCCGGGATGGCCAGGCCTTGGATCGCCAGCGAGGGCGCCGATGTAGCCCGGGTGCGAGGCTCCATGGCGTGATTAGGGCTCTTCGTCGCGCTCGGCGATTCACGGGCACGTGTGGTCAACAGGATCGGCTTGGAGCGAAAGTCTGCTGCAGACTGGTTGCGGTCGTTCCCAGTCGGCGCGGCGGTGACAGCGTCTCCCCGAAGCGGTCACTTGCAACGAGGTCCCGCTGAAGCGCTGACCCTTGGTATGTCCAGCCAAGCGAGGCATGACCACCCATCTGGTCCATCCGTTCGTGGAATTTCAAAGTGGGAAGAGCGACAGCCGCGCTTCAAATCCGGAAGCCGACGCGCGTGTCGGATCGCCTAGCGGAGAATAAGTGGAATGACTCAAGCAAAACTTCGTGCCCCGAGGCAGGAAGGGTGCCGTGGGCTTGAAGCGCTTGCGTCGGGTTTGACCGTCAGATGTGCCGCGGCCAGCAGGTAGTGCCGACGGGCGAAGAACTGGAGTGGCCGTGTCCTTCACAACGCCCAGGCACTTTTGGTCGACCAATTCAGAGGTAGGAAGCTCAGAAAGATGACGATCGAAGCGTTCTCGCGCGTCAAAATCGACGCCCAGCTCCGCGATCAAGGCTGGGAGATCACGAACACGAACGCCGTGCAATTCGAGTACGTGCTGCTCGATTGCGCCAAAGCGGGGCATTGACGAAGTCGACTGCAACCATTGACGCTTTGCACGCGTGCGTCTTCTAGACCCAGAACGTTGCAGGTAGTGCTCGATGCCGAAAGGGCCCTCGCATGATTCCCGACTACCAATCCCTTATGCGCCCCGTCCTGGTCTGTGCCGCGGCCGGCGAGACTAGGATCGGTGACGCCGTCGACAAGCTCGCCGCCCAGGTGGGCCTGTCGCCGGAGGAGCGCGCGGAGCTGCTGCCCAGCGGCAAGCAAACCCGGTTCGCCAACCGCGTGAACTGGGCCAAGGCCTACCTGTCCAAGGCCGGCCTTGTGGAGAACACGCGCCGGGGCTACTTCCGCATCACCCCGCGCGGCCAGGCCGCGCTGGCCGATGTAGCCGCCACGATCAACAACGCCTACCTTGAACAGTTCAAGGAGTTCCAGGACTTCAAGGCCAAGGTCAACGAGGCCGACGGCGCGGCATCAGGATCCGCCGCGGCGCCCCTGCAGGTGCCGGTGCCCTTCGGTGCCCCCGTGGACACCGAGACGCCTGACGAGGCCCTGCGCAAGGCCCACGCCGAAATCACCGGCGCCCTGGCCGCCGACCTGCTGGACCGCGTGCGCAAGGCGACGCCGGCCTTCTTCGAGAAGCTGATCGTCGAGCTGCTGCTGGCCATGGGCTACGGCGGCACGTCCGAGGAGGCAGGCCGTGCGCTGGGCCAGAGCGGTGATGACGGTGTCGATGGCGTCATCGACCAGGACCCGCTCGGCGTCGACCAGATCTTCGTCCAGGCCAAGCGCTACGCCGAAGGCAACAACATCGGCGCCGGCGCCATCCGCGACTTCTACGGCGCTCTGAGCCTGAAGAAGGCCCACAAGGGGATCTTCGTCACCACCTCGGCGTTTAGCCAGCCGGCGATCGAGACTGCGCGCGGCCTGGGCTCACGGATCGTGCTGATCGACGGCCTGCAGCTCTCGCGGTTGATGACTCGCTACAACGTGGGATGCCGGGATGAGGAGGTGCTGCACCTGAAGAAGGTGGACGAAGACTTCTTCGATGCATGAACCTGAGGTCAATGGCGAAATCTAGAAGATCATCGAGGCAGAAAGCGCCTCGCGCTGCACCCGCGAAAGCCGCCCGTCCGACTCTTCGGTCGATGAGCGGCGCCGGGTTCGATTTCGAGGATCTGACTAGCGCGTGGCACTTGGTGAAGGCCCTATCGGGCGAGTTTGCGCCGGGTGTTGGGGGCCTGATAACACAGGTCCAAGCCCAAGTCTGGACCTTGGGCTGGCGCATCGACGACCTTCTGCTCACCTCTCAGACTACGGGCGGACCAGGGCGACTCGCGATCTCGGTGAAGGGCAACTTGCAGGTGTCCGCAGCCGGCCTCCCTGCAGACTTCGTTACGCGCGCCTGGGAGCAGTGGCGTGACAACCAAGGGCCATTTGACCGAATGGCCGACGGGCTGGCCCTCGTCACGCT
This sequence comes from Burkholderiales bacterium, assembly GCA_017302485.1. Classification (GTDB taxonomy): domain Bacteria; phylum Pseudomonadota; class Gammaproteobacteria; order Burkholderiales; family Burkholderiaceae_C; genus Ideonella. The sequence goes on from JAFLDI010000033.1 coordinate 2,502, forward strand.
CGGTACGCATCAAGTCTTCGACCCGGCATGGCGCGAGGTAAAGAACGCGTGCAGCGGCACGGACACCGTGCTCGCGATGAGTCGCATCCGCAGCAACAAGAGCCAGTCCGCTGTCTTCGACAGCGTCCAGAAGCCGGGCGGCGCCTCGGACGAAGAGACCATTGAGCTCATTCGCCGCCTGCACGTTCTTCCGACCGACTTGCAGTTCGCGCACTCGGAGACTGAGGCGCAGGCCATCGCGCAATGCCGCCATTTGCTCGTGTCTGGCCGCAACGAAGAAGCGCAAGGTCTGTGGCAAGAGCTCGTCAACATCGCAAAGACCGTACGCCTTCGTAGCGGGACCATCACCGTCCCGAACCTGTTGGCGTCGCTCCGGGGCCAATTCGGCCTCCGCCATTACCCGGACTTTGAGTGCGACTGGGAAACCCTCTCGAACATCACGACGGACCACAAGTCGCGTATAGAGACCCAGCTGCCTTCGGGCTATTCCGTGCCCCGTGCGGCGGACAAGTCGTCGCTCCAAGCAGCCATAGCTAACAGCCCGATCACCGTGGTCTTCGGGGAGTCGGGCTCGGGCAAGTCGTCGTTGGTCAAGTTGGTTCTGGATGAGGCGTACTCATCCTGGAGTCAGGTGTGGTTTGGTCCAGAGAGCCTGAAGACGGCCCTAAGCGCGGCCCGCCGCAGCAGCCTGCCATTGGCGCACGAACTCTCCCTTGTGCTGAACGCCACAGTGAGGCCCCATAACGTACTTGTCATCGACTCTGCGGAACGCATCGAGGCTGGAGAGTTCGTCGTCATCCGGCAGTTGCTTCAAACCATTCTGTCGAATGACGCCGAGGGTGCATGGCGCGTCGTCGTCGTCACGCAGACGCAGGGTTGGGTGGACGGCGAAGAGACGATGCTCGGCGGGTGGAAGGCTCTTCTAGTGGAGATCGAGGCGCTCAAGAGCGATGCCGTGAAGTTGGCGCTTCTGCCGTCGCCGACCTTGGGCTGGTTGGTGGGGCATGACGACACCATCGCGGCCCTGACGAACTTGCGAACGCTGGCCTGGGTGACCAAGGCTGGCGCAGCGCTGGGGTCGAACGCCGGCGGCCTGAGGTCTCATACCGCAATCGCCGACCGACTTTGGAAGTACTGGACGAGGGACCGCGCTGACGTGCAGGCGCTGGTGATGCGCCTTGCCCGGAGAGAGGCATCATTTGAGCGTAGCTTCGCGCTGACCGACTTGGAGCCGGTGGACACCTTGACGTTCACGGCACGGCCGGATGAGCTTCCGCTGCGCCTCAACAAGCGAACCAATCGGATCGAGTTCGAGCACGATCTCGCGGCGGACTGGGCACGTTTTCAGTTCCTGAAGCAGATTTGGACGGACACCCCGCAGTGGGCCACCCTGGCAGGCAATCCGCTCTGGACGAATGCAATGAGGATGCTCGGCCAGTTTATCCTGCGACAGCGGGTTGAGAATGGGACGGCCTGGGACCTCGCGCTCGGTGCCGCGGAGGCCGCGAAGCAGGAGCTGGCGGTCGACATACTTCTTGATGCCCTCTGCTTGGACCCTGACGCCGAACGCTTCCTAACCGAGCGCGTCGAACTGCTGCTCGGTAACGGAGAGAAGCACTTTACGCGGCTGCTTCTGCGCTTCCATCACATCGCGACAATGCCGTCTAGCGGTAGCCTGCGACTCGGTGCTGCGCTCGACGTGTACATGGAGGCTCAGTACCGGTCGATCGTCTTCGGACGCTGGCCGCCCGTTCTCCGATTTCTCATTGCGCAGCGTGGGCGACTGGCTGGAAGGGTCTCGTCCGCCCTCGCGAAGGTTCTTGAGACCTGGCTGACGAAGACGCCGCACACGCTGGCTAACGGCAATCGAATGCCCTTCCGCCGGGAGGTGGCGGAGATGGCGCTCGCCATGGCCAGGACCGTGCAGGTCGAGAAGGGCCATGGTGTGATGTATCTGACGCGTGAGCCGGTGCTGTACACCGCGCCGTTGGCCGGCGCAGCCGACCTGCCGACCGAGGTCGGAAACTGGTCACTCGAACTCGCGGGGCGTCGAGAGGTCGACGCTGAGGTCAAACGGCGCATCGCCGAGGTTCAGCTGCAGAAGGCGAAGGAGCATGCTGAGCGTCTGAAGGTCGATGCCGAATACAAAGCGCGGCACGAAGAGCGGAAGCGGATACCGGTTTCCCTCAGATCGTTTCGCGAGCGATTGCCGCCTTGGCCGCTCGGCGCTAGCGGCAAGGTCGACATGGACTTCCGAACCGCCTGCATCAAGGAGAACGGCATCCAGTTCCTAATGCGTGCGCAGCCTGCGCTGGCGGGCGAAGTATTGCTCGCGCTCACCATCGAAGATCAGCCGGAACGGGAGTACGGGTCCTCGCGCCTAGAAGTCGACCTCGGACTCGAGTACACCTATGACGCGTACCCGACGGCCTTCTGGAAGAGCCCGTTCTTCCCCTTCTTGCAGCTGGCTCCCGAAACGGCGCTTGCCTCTTTGCTCGCGTTGGTGAATTTCTGCACGGAGCGTTGGGCGGCGGAGGTCATGAAGGAGCGCACCGGTGAGGTTCCGGGGGTGACGCTGCAGTTCGCGGACGGATCACCGAAGACTTTCATGGGCTGGTGGCGGGTTTTCGGCTGGCCGCAGTCCAATGACTCAATGCGCAATGGAAGCCTCTTCTGCGCGCTCGATGCATTGGAGCGCTGGCTTACGCAACGGCTCGACGCGGGGGAGGACATCAGTGCTGACGTCGAGAGGCTGTTCAGGGAGGGAAACTCCGCGGCGCTCGTGAGCGTGCTTGTCAACGTCGCGAAGTTTCGGCCGTCGTTGCTGACTGGTCCCCTGGCCGCTCTGCTGACGTTCCCGAGCTTGTTCCATTGGGACAGCGTCCGTGTGGAGCAGATTGGCTACAACTTCATCGGTTGGAGTTGGCTCCGTGGCGGACAGGCGATGTTCGACTTTGCCCGCGATTGGACGCTCGCTCCACATCGCCAACGAAAGTTCCTCGACGTCGTTGTCGAACTCCTCTTGGCTGACAACGACGTCGCGCAGCGTCTCCAAGCACTGCTGCCGACCTGGACGCTGCCCGAGGATCCGAAGCAGGCACTGGAGTTCAAGCTGCTACTCGCCCAACTCAATCGGGCCAACTATCGCACCGTCACCGACCTGGCGACGGGCACAGGGACCCATCGTCTCGTGTATCCCGATGACTTGCGCCACGAGGTGCAGTCGTGGCAGACCGATAGCGCGCCAAGCCTCGCTTACCTGCTCGTGCCCGACAAATGCGAGAAGCGGCTGCAGGGCGGCCAGCCGCTCACGGACGATGAGGCTGCCTACCTCTTCAATCTGCTCCAGGAGTGTGAGGCCGGAGCGAACGGCGAAGATGAGGACGCGAAGTCGAGATGTCGCCTCGCTGCGGCTGGCACGCTCGTCGCATTGGGAGGCGCTTGGCTTGCGCAGAACCTCGGAGCGAAGAAGCACGCGCTCGAAGTGGTGCGCGCCAGCGTGGCGGGGGTTGCGTCGACGGGAGCGGAGACTCGCAGCAGGCGCGTGGGCGGCCTCCGCGACGACATGACTTTCATTGCCTATGCGGTCATGCATCGGTGGCTTGTGGATGAAGATGGCTTTCAGGAATGGGAGACTGCCGTACTGCGCCTTCTGACGAGCGGCGACGACCAAGCGACTGCCGTTGTTGTTGGCGTCGCCTATGCCAACCGGGAACAGCTTGGCACTGCGTGGTGGCGACTGCTCCAGGCAGGGTTGTTCTGGTCGGGACTGATCATGCTCGCTCCGCACCACGGCGATGACGACCTTGCCGAGCATGTTTGGGACGTGTGGCTCGCACGACTGCGGCGCTTTCCGCTCCGTGGACCGAATGCAACGCCTGATGACCTCGATTTCGGGCGTGTCGCCGCGGCCCAAGAACGTTTGAGCTTCCAGCGCCAGCTGCGGCTCTACAACACCGGTGACAAAGCTTGGCGCGGAAAGCCGGAGCGCGAACGAGTCGGCTCACTGGAGCGTCACTTCCTCGGCGTCCTGTTCAACTGGCTCATCGACGGCAGTGGCACAGGCGATCGCGACCTCGACATGCGCTTGGCCTTGCGAATATGGGAGTACGAAGCCGCGCGCGGCAAGGCGCGTGCGAAGGAGGAGTATGGCGAGTACGACTTGCCGAGCCAGCATCTCGGCTACGACATCCTCGTGAAGCTCGGAGCCCTGTCAATCGCAGCGCCCACAGGAGGAGCGCGCGCGGCTTGGGAATCCGTTCTCTCTCACGGCCCGGCCGCGCACTATGCGCTGGAGCATTTCATTCGCGGGGTGTTCCTCCGCCTTACAAAGGGCGACGACCCGGAGTCGTTCGAGCGTGTCTGGAGGGATGTCGCCGAGTACGGCCTCGACGCCGACTGGTCTCAACCCGGACTCTGGTTCTACGGCGAGCGACTAATTTGTGATCTCCTGGGCTTCGGTAACGAAGACGCCTTGTCCAGCCTGAAACCGGGTGCAACCCAGCGAATGAAGGATGTCTATGATCGCTGGGCGGCCACGCACCTGGATCGAGACGAAGAGTGCGTCACGCGCTACTGCCACTTCCTGACGACCGACTTCGGAGCGCCTCTTCGCCTGGACGGACTGCGCTGGCTGGCCGACCTGCTGAAAGGAGACGGGTCTTCTGCTCGTTGGTACCGCGAGGGTACGGGTGACGCGTTGGTGGGGCTGGTGGCGACGGCGATAATTTCAGACGCGCAGTCCCTGACGCAAGACGCTCAGGCTCGGCAGGCGGTTGTCGAAATTGCCGCTGCTCTGGCGGCCAAGAACATCTCGGCTGCTTTGGCCCTCCAAGAGCGTGTCAAGCAACTGCGATAGCCAGGCTGGTGGTGTGATCGTAGGCTCGCGCACATCAGGTCAGACCGGTCCCGGGGGCAGCAGAGAAGAAAGTGCCACCGGCTATCGCGTACAGTGTCCCATGCCTCTCGTCGTTCTGGCGCGGCAGGCGTGCCTCAAACCTGCAGAATCGGTGCCCTGCTGAGTGTTCTGCACAATGGAAAGCAGGCGACTCCGCAGTGGAGTACACCAAACGAAGTACGAGCGGTCGCGCCCAAGCGGCGGCGCTTTGCTGCTGGAGCCAGTTCGGGCCTGTTGCACTCTGGGCAGCGGAGAACGGTGCTTCAGGAGGAATAGGGAGGGCTGACGTGCTGCAACCTCGGGACGTGATCAACGAATTCTCCAAGGCTCTGGTAGAGGGCCGTGGTGCCGTGTTCGTTGGGTCGGGCATATCGACCCCTTCTGGCGTGCCAGGGTGGGCAGACCTGCTTCGAGGCATGGCCGAAACGCGGCTGAGAATCCAGCTGAAACCCGACGACGACCTCCCGCTGATCGCTCAGCACATTGTCAACAGTACGAACAATCGGGCACCCCTTATTGCCCACTTTCGTGACGTGCTGCAGAAGACTTACGCGCACAACGCGTACCACGCGATCCTAGCGAAGACCAACGTCAAGTGCCTGTGGACCACGAACTACGACACCTTGCTTGAGGAAGCCTTTCGGTCTCATTTCAAGGTGACGGTACGTGCTTCCGACGAGTCCATCTCCCGCGGTGGAAGGGTCTCGGACATCGAGGTAGTCAAGATGCACGGCTGCATTGAGCAGTCCGGAGCCAATGACTTGGTGGTCACGCAGGAGGACTATGAGGATTTCTTCGAGCAGCGGCCTGCCACCGCCCATCGACTCAGACAGGATCTGGTCGACAGGCAGTTTCTCTTCATCGGCTACTCTTACGCTGACAGCAACATCCGGAATATTGTTGTCGAGGCGCGCAGATTGGGAAGGCGCGGTCTTCGCCAGCACTACATCGTCCTTCGAAGGGAAAAGGTTGGCACGAAGGAGGAAGTTGCTGCAAAGCAGGCGCGCCAGGATCTCTGGTTGAGTGATCTGTCCCGCGTAGGAATCGCTGCGTGCCAGATCGATGACTTCTCGGAGTTGGAAAGCATCCTGCAAGGGATTGCACTTCGCTCAAGGGGCAAAACTGTCTTCGTTACCGGATCGCATGAGCGAGATGTCACAGGTGCGACGAGCCACCCTAGATCCGTAGGCGAACTACTGGCCGAACAGGAGGGCCTGGTCCTTCTTGATGGTCAGTCGACGGGCACAGGGCGAGATGTGACGTCGGCCTACATGGAGAGGTGCTTGCGCAACCGAGTCGACGTCCTTCACCGCCTGCGGCTGTTCTCAAATCCGTATGCGGCGAATCCCAGCTTCTCGAACGACCCGGCGCTTCTCCCGGCGCTTCAGGAGTGGCGTGCTCCGCTCATGAGATCTGCACAAGTCGCGATCGTGTACCACGGTGGCATGGGTACCGTGGCCGAGGTGGAGCTCGCGAAAGATGTCGGATGCCGGATCCTCCCGGTTCCCGAGCGGGAGGGTGATCTGCCTACGCGCCTGCTGGAGGACTCGGCGATCAGCGCGGCGCTTGCAGCTGCGGATCCAGCCTATCTCGCGAAGGCGCGCAACTACTCCGTGTCGCCGGAGGATGTCGTCGCGTGTGTCGTGAAAACGATTGCGCCATGAACGAGAGCAGCACCGTTCAAATCCGCGCCCCATCGCGTTCGTTCAGCGCTGGTCGCGGATGTCGCACTCTGGTGATGGGGCTTGTTGGCGCGAGCCATGCAAGGCAGATTGAGGAGCAGGCACGGAAGATCCGAACGCTTTCTGACCTGCCCCATGGACCGGAAATCATCGGCGACCTGAGCATCATCACGCCTGACGATGGACTACCGCTGTGGCGTCGCGTGCTGCTGGAAACGTCCGCTGCAGCCGCCTGTCTACCTGTCTACACCGTTGCGCGGACTGGCGAAGGGCGAATCGATCCGAGCGAACTGCTCGATGTGGCCATCGAGCAGATGGAAGGTGGCGTGGGCCTGCTCACGATTCATCCAACGCCGAGCAGAGAGATTCAGGAGCTGGCGTCAAGGCGCCTTGTCCCCTGCACATCGCGCGGCGGAGGCCTAGTCATCGCAGACGCGGAGAGTCGCGGCTGGAAAGAAGAGAACGCATATCTCCAGATCCTTCCCCAACTAACGGCGCACGCCAGACGTAACGGCACCGTGTTGAGCCTGGGAGCGTCTTACCGATCCGCGAACATCTTCGATTCTGGCGATGCTGCCCAAGTCGCGGAGATTGGCACGCAGGCGCAACTCGCGCGAGAGATTGGCAGCCAGGGGGTCGGCGTGATCATCGAGTCACCAGGCCATGCACGGCCGAAGGACATCAAGAGGCTCGGCGCCCTGTTGCGTGCCGCCGGCGTTCCGATTATGCCCTTGGGCCCGATACCGACCGACACCGCCATAGGTCAAGACCACATCTCCAGTGCGATCGGGGCCACGCTTCTTGGGCTAGAGGGATGCGCTCATGTTCTCGCAGCCGTCACTAGAGAGGAGCACACCGGGGGGATCCCCAGCCTCGAGTCCACCATCGAGGCGGTTGCCGCGGCGCGTGTTGCGGCTCACGTCATCGACTTGGATCAATTGGATGCCGACGAGCTTGATCTGGCCGTAGCGAATGCCCGTTCAAGTAGGAGAACTTGCGTCGTAGAAAAGAGCAGCCGCGGCTGCGAACGCTGTGCGAAAGCCTGTCCCCTTTGAGCCCGTTCGCGTCAACCGCCTGGTTGGGTGTACATCCTCGACAACCTCAACCGGCCCTGATCGCTGCATCAGGAACTTTGGGCCGTGCCGACATGTCAGTGGCAGCGATCTGGCAGGAAGCAGTCGCCCGAGTCTCGTGCCCGAGCAGCCGCTGACGCTGCCCAGCAGTCCACCCAACGCACCAGCCCCGCCTGCGCCATCGGCAAGCAGCCACAGCCTCCCCCTCACCCCTCCCCCTCAAAATCAATCAGCCCCAACGTCGTCGCCTGCGCGATCGCCTCGGCGCGCTTGTTGGTGCCCAGGCGCACGAAGACCACGCTGAGGTGCTCCTTGACGGTGCGCTCGCTGATGCCCAGGCGAGCAGCGATCTCGCGGTTGGAGCGGCCGCGGCCGACCTCGCGCAGCACCTGGCACTGGCGCTCGGTCAGCGCTGTGGCGGCGGCCGTAGGCTGCTCGGGGTACCTGTATCGACCCAGTGAAAACCTGCTCAGGTGTTAATGTCGAAAGGACGACACCATGAGTACGTTGATGGACGAAGAGATCAAGCGCTGGACGGCCAAGCGCAAGACAGCGTTGGTGCTGGAGATCATCCAGGGCAAAACCAGCGTTGCCGAGGCCAGCCGGACCTATGACCTGCCTCCCTCGGAGATCGAGGGCTGGATGGAGGATGGCCGCCGGGGCATGGAGAACGCCCTGAAGGCCAACCCGCAGGATGTACGCGAGCAGTACGAGCGCCAGCTCAAGGACCTTCAGGAGGCCTACGGCGAAGCGATGCTGGAGCTGCGTGCCCGAAAAAAATTGCAGTCCCTGCTGGGCGAGGACGAGAAGTGATCGAGACGATCCACCAGGGACTGCAGGCCGACGGCATCACCGTCTCGATCAGCAAGCTGTGCAGGTGGTTCGATGTACCCAGGCGCACGGTGTACTACCGCCCAGTCAAGGCAGCGCCCAAGGTGCAGGAGCGGCTCGTTCAGCCCATCAAGGCCATGATCGAGGAGAACCCCTCGTTTGGCTACCGCACGGTGGCGCATCTGCTGGGGTTCAACAAGAACACGGTGCAGCGCATCTTCCAGCTCAAGGGCTGGCAGGTCCGACGCCGGCCCGTGGGCTTCAGGCCCCGCATCCAGGTACTGCCTTCAGTGGCCCAGGCGCCCAACGAGCGCTGGGCCACGGACATGTGCCGCGTCTGGGCAGGGCGGGATGGCTGGACGACGATGGCGCTGGTGATCGACTGCCACAGCCGGGAACTGCTGGGCTGGCACCTGTCGCGCAGCGGCCGATCCAAGACCGCCGAATCGGCGCTGGAGCAGGCCCTGATCGCCCGCTTCGGCACACTGGGCCGGGTGCCGGCGCCGTTCCTACTGCGATCAGACAACGGCCTGGTCTTCACCAGCCGCAGCTTCACGGCACTGGTGCGCAGCTACGGCTTGAAGCAGGAGTTCATCACGCCCCACAGCCCGGAGCAGAACGGCCTGGTCGAGCGTGTGATCCGCACCCTCAAGGAGCAGTGCGTCCATCGGCACCGCTTCGAGTCACTGCAGCACGCCAGCCGCCTGATCGGGGACTGGATCCACTTCTACAACCACCGGCGCCCTCACCAGGCGCTGAACATGAGGACCCCCGCTGAGGCTTATGCAATAGCGGCTTGAACTGAGCAGGTTCTGCTGGGTCAATACAGTCAAGCACTTCACCTCCTGGCTCGGGCTGTGCCCCGGTACCAAGATCACCGGCGGCAAGCTGCTCAGCGGCAAGACCAAGCGGTGTGCCAACCGCGCTGCACAGGCACTGCGCCTGGCCGCCGCCGCGCTGCGATCGAGCAGATCGGCGCTGGGCGCGTACTTCCGGCGCATGTGCTCACACATGGACAAGCCTAAAGCCGTCACCGCCGCCGCCCACAAACTCGCCCGGCTGATCTACACCCTGCTGACCAAGGGCGAGGAATACACCGACCAGGGCCAGGACTACTTCGAGGAGCGCTACCGCGAACGCGTCATCCGCCAGATCACCCAACGCGCCGCCAAGCTCGGACTGTCCGTCGTCCCCACCGCGCAGGCGACCTGAAAAAGTCATTGCAGATCAGTCACTTGGGGGGAGTTTCTTGAGAGGCCACGGGCCATTAGAGATGCTCACGCGACCACTCTTTCATGATTGCCTTTCGCTCGGCTCCTGAACTTGAGAGCATGAGAGTAGCTTGCTCTGGGGTGATGGACTCGAATCCCGAGCTCCCATTGGCGACGCAGAAGACATGCAGCCAGTGGCTGCCACAGTTGTCACAGACGGCGTGAGTGAACTCAAATGACTCGGCGTGGCCGAGATCGGTCTTTGTCTCGGAAAGGCGAGGCCCTTTGCAGCATTGCAGCTGAAGCTTTGCCGCTGCGCGATCGCTACGGCGCAGACCGAACAACTTTGCGACGAGATTGAGCATGGCTTCGCTCTCGGGGCCTAACGTGTTCTGGGGATCACTAGCCTGCGCCACTATTGGACCACTGCGCCCTAAGATGGCCGCCACGGGCGGCGACAAGTGTCTGTCGCATCTGTCTTTCTCCCCGACTTGACTGGATGTTTATCCAGTATTAAATTGGGCGCGAAAACCGGCGCCTGTTACAAACCATTCTGCAGCGCAGCCGGGTGTTTGCCAAGGGAGGCAACGATGGCAGAACTGGCTGCGAAGACTGCGGCGGCTGAGCCGCGTCTGCTGGATCGGCTGCGCGCGCGCATTCGGGCCAAGCACTACAGCCTGCGAACCGAGCAGGCCTACGTGTTCTGGTGCCGGGCGTTCATCCGGTTTCATGGTCTGCGCCATCCAGCGCAGATGGGTGGGCCCGAGGTGGAGGCCTACCTGACGCACCTGGCCGCTGAGCGTGGCTTGTCGCCGTCCAGTCACGGACAGGCCTTGTCGGCGCTGCTGTTCCTGTATGGCGAGGTCCTGGGCCAGCAATTGCCATGGATGAACGAGATCGGCCGGCCGGTGCCGCCCAAGCGCTTGCCTGTGGTGCTCTCCGTGCAGGAAGTCAGCGCCGTGTTGGCGGCACTGGAGGGCGTGAACCGCTTGCTCGCGCAGTTGCTGTACGGCACCGGTCTTCGCATCTCCGAGGCCCTGGGCCTGCGCGTCAAGGATGTCGACTTCACGCACCGCGCCATCATCGTCCGCTCGGGCAAGGGCAACAAGGACCGCGTGGTGATGCTGCCGGCCAGCCTGGCCGCAGCACTGCGCGAGCAATTGACCCAGTCCCGGGCACTGTGGGCGGATGACGCGGCGCGCGGCCGGGGCGGGGTCGAGTTGCCGCATGCGCTGGAGCGCAAGTACCCGCGGGCACCGCTGAGCTGGGCCTGGTTCTGGGTGTTCCCGCAGGACCGGCACAGCACCGATCCACGCACCGGCGTGGTCCGCCGACACCACCTCTTTGATCAAAGTTTCCAGCGCGCCTTCAAGCGCGCGGTCCAGGTCGCCGGCATCGCCCGCCCCGCCACACCGCACACGCTGCGCCACTGCTTTGCCACCCACCTGCTGCAGTCGGGGGCCGACATCCGCACGGTGCAGGAGTTGCTGGGCCATGCGGACGTGTCCACCACGATGATCTACACCCATGTGCTGAAGGTGGGCGGACTGGGCTCGCGCAGCCCGCTGGATGCGCTGGAGGCGGCGGTGGGCGCCCACCCGGCGCCACCCAGGTCAGATCGCAAACCGCCATCCGAGTCGCTGGTGTTTCCAGCCTTACCCATGACGTGATCAAATTTTTGTGATCACATTTGTCGATGGTCGGCTACACTCCGGCCATGGACACCCCCCTGCACGACTTCCTCTCACGCCGCCGCATCCACGAGGTCGAGTGCGTGATCCCGGACATGACCGGCATCGCGCGCGGCAAGATCCTGCCGCGTGATCTGTTCCTGGCCAGCGGCGAGATGCGCATTCCCAAGAGCGTGCTGCTGAACACCGTCAATGGCCAGCAGCCCGACAACGGTCCCTTCGTGGGCGACACCGATCCCGACATGGTCTGCAAGCCCGATGCCGCCACCGTGCGCATCGTGCCCTGGGCCGCCGAGCCGGTGGCGGTGGTGATCCACGACTGCGAGGAATGGGACGGCCGCCCGGTGCAGCTGTCGCCGCGCGCCGTGCTGCGCCGCGTACTGGCGCTGTACGAGCGCCAGGGCTGGAAGCCGGTGGTCGCGCCCGAGATGGAGTTCTACCTGGTGGCGCGCCAGCAGAATCCGCACGAGCCGCTGCAGCCGCCGCTGGGCCGCACCGGCAAGCCCGAGGTGGGCCGCCAGAGCTACTCGATCGACGCGGTCAACGACTTCGACCCCTTTTTCATGGAGCTGTCCAGCTTCTGCGACCAGCACCAGCTGGGCGTCGAGACCCTGATCCACGAAGCCGGCCCCGGCCAGATGGAGATCAACTTCAGCCACGGCGAGCCGCTGGAGCTGGCCGACCGGGTGTTCCTGTTCAAGCGTGCGGTGCGCGAAACGGCGCTGCGCCACGGCGTGTTCGCCACCTTCATGGCCAAGCCGATGGAGGGCGAGCCGGGCAGCGCGATGCACATCCACCAGAGCATCGTCGATGCCGATGGTGCCAACATCTTCAGCCGCGCCGATGGCGGTCCGTCGGAGCTGTTCCACCACTTCATCGGTGGGCTGCAGACCTACATCCCGCAGGTCATGCCGATGTTCGCGCCCTACGTCAACTCGTACCGCCGGCTGGCGCCCTACATGTCGGCACCCATCAATGTGCGCTGGGGCGATGACAACCGCACCTGCGGCATCCGCATCCCCAAGTCGGGCCCGTCTGCACGTCGTGTCGAGAACCGCGTGCCCGGCGTCGACGCCAACCCCTACCTGGCCATGGCCGCCACGCTGGCCTGCGGCTGGCTGGGCCTGCAGGGCGGCCTGCAACCCAGCGACCCCACGCAGGGCAGCGCCTGGAACGTCAGCCACGAGCTGCCGCGCCACCTGGAAGATGCGATCGAGGCCATGCGCGCCTGCGAACCCATGAAGGAGATCCTGGGCGAGACCTTCGTCGATGCCTTCTGCGCCGTCAAGGAACTGGAGTACGCCACCTACAACCGCGTCATCAGCAGCTGGGAGCGCGAGCACCTGCTGCTGCTGGTCTGAGGCCCGGAGAGACACGCCCGATGAGCGCCCACGCCCCCCACACCCGCCCTGACACCGGCATCGCCGCCACCCAGGTGCACGCACTGCTGCAGCGCGAGCGCCAGCGCTACGCTGACACCCACCCGCGCTCGCGCGCGCTGGCCGGCCGCGCCGCCGAGCACCTGATGTTCGGCGTGCCGCTGCACTGGATGAACGACTGGGGCACCCCTTTCCCGCTGCAGGTGGCGCGCGCCCAGGGCGCGCAGCTGGCCGATGTGGATGGCCACACCCTGGTCGACTTCTGCCTGGGCGACACCGGCGCCATGTTCGGCCACTCGCCCGCGCCGGTGGCCGCCGCCTTGCAGCGCCAGGCCACGGCCGGTCTGACCACCATGCTGGCCAACGAGGATGGCGCGGTCGTCGCCCGCCTGCTGGCCGAGCGCTTCGGCCTGCCGCAGTGGCAGTTCGCGATGACGGCCACCGACGCCAACCGCTTCGTGCTGCGCTGGCTGCGCGCCGCCACCGGCCGGCCGGTGCTGCTGGTCTTCAATGGCTGCTACCACGGCACGGTGGATGACGTCTTCGTCGATCTGATCGACGGCCAGCCGGTGCAGCGCCCCAGCCTGCTGGGCCAGGTGCACGACCTGCTGCCCACCACCCGCGTGGTCGAGTTCAATGACCTGGCCGCGCTGGAGGCCGCGCTGGCCCCGGGCGACGTGGCCTGTGTGCTGGCCGAGCCGGTGATGACCAACATCGGCATGGTGCTGCCACAACCCGGCTTCTGGGAGGCGGCGCAGTCCATCATCCGCCGCCACGGCACGCTGCTGGTGATGGACGAGACCCACACCCTCAGCAGCGGCCCGGGCGGCTACGCGCAGGCCCACGGCATCACGGCCGATGCGGTGGTGGTGGGCAAGGCGCTGGGCGGCGGCATGCCCTGCGCGGCCTACGGCTTCAGCGCCGAGCTGGCCGCGCGCGCTCAGGCCGCCAAGCGGGC
>JAFLDI010000330.1 GCA_017302485.1 Burkholderiales bacterium
CGCCAGCGCCGCGGGCAGCGCGCCGGCCACGTCGGCCAGGCCGCCGGTCTTCAGCAGCGGGAAGATCTCAGCGCAGACCTGGAGGATGCGGACTGTGGCCATCAGAGCTGGGCCAGACGGTCGCGGGTGACCAGCACCACGCCGCCCTCGCTGCGGTGGAAGCGCTGGGCGTCCAGCACCGGGTCCTCGCCGATCACCAGGCCCTCGGGCAGGCGGCAGCGGCGGTCGATCACCACGTTGCGCAGGCGGCAGCCTCGCGAGATGTGCACATCCGGCAGCACGACGCACTTCTCCAGCCGGCTGAAGCTGCGCACCAGCACGTTGGAGAACAGCACCGAGTCCTTGACCGTGGCCCCCGAGACGATGCAGCCACCGGACACCAACGAGTTGATCGCCTGGCCGACGCGGCCGGTATCGGCCTCGTCATGGACGAACTTGGCTGGCGGCAGTTGCTCCTGGTAGGTCCAGATCGGCCAGTCCCGGTCGTACATGTTGAGCTCGGGCGTCACTGAAGCCAGGTCCAGGTTGGCGGCCCAGTAGGCATCCACCGTGCCGACGTCGCGCCAGTAGGCGCGCGAGTATGGTGGGTTGGCGATGGCCGACAGGCCAAAGGGGTGGGCCAGCGCCTGGTTCTCGGCCACCGCCTTGGGGATCAGGTCCTTGCCGAAGTCGTGGCTGGAGTCGGGGTTGGCCGCATCCTCGTCGAGCAGCCGATACAGGTAGTCAGCACTGAAGACATAGATGCCCATGCTGGCCAGCGACATCGCCGGGTTGCCAGGCATGGCCGGCGGGTCGGCCGGTTTTTCGATGAAGGCTGTGATGCGGCGGCTGTCGTCGATCGCCATCACGCCGAAGCCAGTGGCTTCCTCACGCGGCACCTCGATGCAGCCCACGGTGACGCCGCGGCCGCTGGCCACATGATCGGCCAGCATCACCGAGTAGTCCATCTTGTAGATGTGGTCGCCCGCGAGGATGACGATGTAGTCGGGCGGCGTGGAGTTGCGGATGATGTCCAGGTTCTGCCAGATGGCGTCGGCCGTGCCGCGGTACCAGTCCTCCTCATTGCGCCGCTGCTGGGCGGGCAGCAGGTCGACGAACTCGTTCATCTCGTTGCGCATGAAGCTCCAGCCGCGCTGCAGGTGGCGCAACAGCGAGTGCGACTTGTACTGGGTGATCACGCCGATGCGGCGCATGCCCGAGTTGACGCAGTTGGACAGCGCGAAGTCAATGATGCGGAACTTGCCGCCGAAGTGCACCGCCGGCTTCGCGCGCCGGTCGGTCAGGTCCCGCAGACGCGAACCGCGACCGCCGGCCAGAACCAGCGCCAGCGTGCGTCGGGCCAGGCTGCGGGGATCGGGCGTGGACGGGGCGCTGCTCATGAATGTCTCCTCGGCGTTCTCGGACGGTTCGGCGCGGCAGCCATCGTCCGTCACCGATTCTGCACCGTGCCCGCGTTCGATCGACGCGCCTGTAACCGCGTTGAAACCGGACTTTGGTCGTCAAGCGACGCACGCAACTCGCATGCCAGCAGGGGTAGGATACGGTTCTGTCCTGTCCGACCACACCGCGCCGCCATGCTGACCATCTCGAAACTCGTTCCCCAGGGCCAGGGCCTGGCCGCCGTGCTGCTCAAGCGCGCCGCCACGGTGGCGGTGCCGCAGGCGCAGCGGCGCAGCGGCCAGTTCGAGGGCACCGACAGCCAGGGGCGCACGCTGGCGGTGAGCCTGCCCACCGGCATGCGCACCGGCGATGTGCTGCTGGCCAGCGATGGCTCACTGATCACGGTGCAGCCCGCGGCCGGCGAGGCGCCGGACCCGGTAGTGATCGCGGTGAAGGTGGCCCCGGCACCGCATGTGCACGGCCCCGGCTGCGGGCACGACCATGGCCACGGGCATTCACATGGCCATGACCACGGGCACGGCCATGTGCATGGCCCGGGTTGCGGCCACGAGCACTGAAGACCGCTGCCGCCTGATCAGACCGGCACCCACAGCGCCGGCAGACCCGGCATCGCCTTGAACAGCTCGCTGAGCGCACCGCGGCGAACCAGCGCGGTGGCGGCGTCGATGTCAGGCGCCAGGTAGCGGTCCACCGGCATCGCCGGCACTTCGGCGCGCAGCAGCGCATGGGCCCGCTCCAGCACGGCCGAGCTGGCCAGCGGGCGCAGGAACTCGATGCCCTGGGCCGACGCCAGCCACTCGATCGCCAGGATGCGGGCCACGTTGTCGATCATCGGCTGCAGCCGGCGCGCAGCAAAGGTGGCCATGCTGACGTGGTCCTCCTGATTGGCGCTGGTGGGCAGGCTGTCGACGCTGGCGGGGTGGGCCAGCGACTTGTTCTCGCTGGCCAGCGCGGCGGCGGTGACGTGGGCGATCATGAAGCCGCTGTTGAGTCCGGCGTTGCTGGTCAGGAAGGGCGGCAGGCGCGAGACACCGGCGTCGATCAGCATCGCGATGCGCCGCTCGGCGATCGCGCCCACCTCGGCAATCGCCACCGCGCAGGCGTCGGCCGCCAGCGCCACGGGCTCGGCGTGGAAGTTGCCCCCGCTGACCATGCTGCCGTCTTCAAAAAACACCAGCGGGTTGTCGGTCACCGCATTGGCCTCCCGCACCAGCACCAGCGCGGCGTGGCGCAACTGGTCCAGGCAGGCGCCGACCACCTGCGGCTGGCAGCGCAGGCAGTAGGGGTCCTGCACGCGGTCGTCGCCCTCGGAGTGGCTGGCGCGGATCGCGCTGCCGGCCAGCAGCGCGCGGTAGTACTGGGCGACATCGATCTGGCCGGGCTGGCCGCGCAGCGCGTGGATGCGGGGGTCGAACGGGCCATCGCTGCCGCGCGCGGCATCCACCGTCAGCGCGCCGATCACCAGCGCGCTCTCCAACACCGGCTCGAAAGCCAGCACGCCGTGCAGCGCCAGCGCCGCCGAGGTCTGGGTGCCGTTGATCAGTGCCAGGCCCTCCTTGGCCTGCAGTGCCAGAGGCTCGATCCCATGCTGAGCCAGCAGCGGCGCGGCCGGCAGTTTGGCGCCATCCACATTGAAGTGCCCCTCGCCCAGCAGCGCCAGCGTCATGTGGGACAGCGGCGCCAGGTCGCCCGAGGCCCCCACCGAGCCCTGCGCCGGCACCCAGGGCACCAGGCCGGCGTTGTGCACGGCCAACAAGGTGTCGATGACCACCTCGCGCACGCCGGAATGGGCTCGCGCCAGGCTGGCCGCCTTCATCGCCAGCATCAGGCGCACCACCGGCGCCGCCAGGGGCTCGCCCACGCCCACGCTGTGGCTGCGGATCAGGTTGAGCTGCAGCAGCGCCAGGTCGGACGCACTGATGCGCGTGCTGGCCAGCTTGCCGAAGCCGGTGTTGACGCCATAGACCGCCGCGCTGCCGGCGGCGGCTTCGGCCACCAGTGCTGCGGCGGTCTCAACCCCAGCGCGGGCTGAAGGAGCAAGCTCGGCCGGGGCGCCAAGGCGCCAGATGCGCTCCAGCTGAGCCAGTCCGGTTTCGCCGGGGATCAGGATTTCAGGTGTCAAGGCGGCCTCCGTGAATGCGGGCATAGAGGGGCGTGGCCCCGATACGATAGCTGAGTTCTGCCGGGTGCCGCGCGTTCCAGATCGCGAGGTCGGCGCGCTGCCCGGGGGCGACGCGGCCGCGATCCGAAAGGCCAAGGGCGGCGGCGGCGTGGGTGGTCACACCGGCCAGCACCTCATCCGGCGTCATGCGGAACAGCGTGCAAGCCATGTTCATCGCCAGCGTCAGCGAGGTCATCGGAGCGGTGCCGGGGTTGCAGTCGGTGGCCACCGCCATGCGCACGCCGTGCTGGCGCAAAAGGCCGATCGGCGGGAGCTGCGTCTCGCGCAGGGTGTAGAAGGCGCCCGGCAGGATCACTGCCACCGTGCCCACCTGCGCCATCGCCTGCGCGCCCGCGGCGTCGAGATATTCCAGATGATCCGCCGACAGCGCCCCGTGCCGCGCCGCGAGTGCCGCGCCGCCCAGGTTCGACAGCTGCTCGGCATGCAGGCGCACGGGCAGGCCCAGACGGCGGGCCTCGACAAAGACCCGCTCGATCTGCGCCGGCGAAAAGGCGATCCCCTCGCAGAAGCCGTCGACCGAATCGACCAGCCCCTCGGCATGGGCCGCGCGCAGGGCGGGCAGGCAGACCTCGTCGATATAGGCGTCGGCCCGGCCCGTGAACTCGGGCGGCACGGCATGGGCGGCCAGGAAGCTGACATGCACCGTCACCGGCCGCGCCTTCGCCAGCGCCCGGGCGACGCGCAGCATCTTCAGCTCGTCCGCCACGGTCAGCCC
>JAFLDI010000331.1 GCA_017302485.1 Burkholderiales bacterium
CGTCGTTGAACTGCTTGAAGTGGTCAACATCAATCACCAGCATGCCCAGCGCATGAGCTTCACGGCGCGCGCGCGCCCATTCGCCGGCCAGGCGTTCGTCCCAGGCCCGGCGGTTGGGCAGGCCGGTCAAGGCGTCGGTGTGGCTGAGCGTGGCCAGGCGATGGGCCAGTTGCTGGTTCTCGTGCGCCAGCGACAGCGCTTCGCCCAGTCGTCGCCCGAGGGCCCGGCCCTGCACCGCCATCAGTGCGGTGATCAGCACGGCGCCGCCGATCAGCACCGGACTTTCGGGGCGCGGGTGGTCCAGCAGGCCGATGACCAGCAGACCCATCAAGGGCACGAAGAAGCCCACATGTGCAGGCCAGTAGACCGCGTTGCTGATCGAGCCCATCACCGCGCCGATCGAGAAGCTGATCAGCACCAGCACCTGCCCCGGCTCGCCGAAACCCAGCATCCACCAGCCGCCCAGCCCCCAGACACTGCCCATGAGCGCCGGAACGACCCAGGCCAGCAGCTCATGCAGGCGCTCGGGTTGCTGCGCCAGCCACCCGCGGTTGAACGCCAGCGCGCTGGACGAGCGCAGCACGGCCACACCAGCCAGGGCGGCCACCCACAGCAGCAGGCCGCCGTGGCGCCCCGAGGACCAGAACGCCGAGGCCACCAGACCACCCGCCACCACCGCTGCCGCGGCCGTGAAGTGCGCGCTGCCGAAATAGGCGGCGCGCGCCAGGGCTGCAGGGCGGATCCCTGAGGTCGCTTGTTTGTCGTTCATCGCTATGGCCACGGCCGCAACCGTCCCTCTGGCGGGCCAGCACAGCAGCGCAGATGTCGCGCTCCGTGCACATGAGCGTGCGGTTTGCGCACCGGCGGCGTGGCCGGTGCGACCCCGGGCCCTCGGGTACGACAGGCCCTGGCGCCGCTGGCACCTCGGGCCAAGGGGCTTACACTCCTCGCCCGGTTCCTCCGGCCCACATCCCACACCCATGTCCCTGCTGTCCACACTGGCTGCCACGCTCGTGGCCTATCTGATCGGCTCGCTCTCGTTTGCCGTCATCGCCAGCCGCACGATGGGCCTGGCCGACCCGCGCAGCTATGGCTCGGGCAACCCGGGCGCCACCAATGTGCTGCGCTCGGGCAGCAAGAAGGCGGCCATCCTGACGCTGCTGCTGGATGCACTCAAGGGGGCGGTGCCGGTGCTGGTGGCGCAGTGGCTGGCGCCGCGCTTCGGCTGGGGCGACGGCACGCTGGGCCTGGTCGGCCTGGCGGCCTTTCTTGGGCATCTGTGGCCGGTGTTCTTCCGCTTTCAGGGCGGAAAGGGCGTGGCTACCGCCGTGGGCGTGCTGCTTGCCCTCGTACCGGTGACCGGCCTGGTGTGCATGGGCGTGTGGCTGGTCGTGGCGTATTTCAGCCGCTATTCGTCGCTGGCGTCGCTGCTGGCGGCGGTGGCGGCGCCGGTGGTCCAGTTGCTGGGCTTCGGCGTGTCGTCCACGGTCGGGGCGATCGCCGTGATGAGCGGGCTGCTGGTGTGGCGCCACGAGGCCAACATCCGCAAGCTGCTGGCGGGCACCGAATCGAAGATCGGCCAGAAGTCCGCTGCCGCCGCGCCGGCGCACGAACCCCATCCTTCCCATCACACGCGCCACACGCGCAAGAACCCCCAAGGAAAGCACTGACCATGATCCAGCGTTTCGATGTCGGCCCCCGCATGTCCGAGATGGCCGTCCACAATGGCACCGTCTACCTCGCTGGTCAGGTGGCCGCCGACGGCAGCCAGGACATCCAGGGCCAGACGCGCCAGGTGCTCGATGCCATCGATGCGCTGCTGGCCCGCGCCGGCAGCGACAAGACGAAGATCCTGCGCGCGCAGATCTTCCTCGCCGACCTGGCCGATTTCTCGGCGATGAACAGCGTCTGGGAAGCCTGGGTGGTGGCCGGCCACACGCCGCCGCGCGCCACCGTGCAGGCCGCGCTGGCCAAGCCGGAGTGGAAGATCGAGATCGTCGTCACCGCGGCGGTCTGACGTGCCCCCCAGCCCGCCGCCTTCCGAGGCGACCGCTCGACGGCGGGCGATGTCATTGAATCGGCGCGACCTGATCGCCCTGGGCCTGATCGGCGCCCTGGGCCTGGTCGGCTGGCCCGCGCTGCAGGCCTGGCGCGCCGGTCAGGTGGGTGACGAGATCGCCCGGCTGGCCAAGCCGGGCGACATCCAGATGGTCTCCAGCGAGACCTGCGTCTTCTGTGCCGCCGCGCGGCGCTGGATGACGACCCAGCGCGTGCCCTTCGACGAATGCCTGGTCGAGCGCGACAGCGCCTGCATGGCGCGCTACCAGGCCCAGGGTGCGCCGGGGACGCCGCTGCTCTTCGTGCGAGGCCGGCCGCAGCTGGGCTTCAGCCCCGAGCGGGTGCGCGATGCGTTGCGCGCCGCTGCACCGCCATCGCCCCGAACTGCGCATTAGGGAGCGCGCAGCCCGATGATCGCGCCGATGATCGGCACTGGCGCGACAACAGCACGGGGGGCGCATGAACCACGAAGGCGGCGTGGACGCTGCACCGACGGCGAGCGCGGGGCACTTCGGCCATGCGGCGCTCGCCCAGCGCATCGCCGCCGAGGTTGCCGACAGCCTGCGGCCCGACGCGTCGCGGCGCAGTGCCCTCAATCCGGCCCGCGGCGCTCGCCTGGGGCCGGCGCTGGTGGTCGGTGTGTTCGGCGAATGGGGGTCGGGCAAGAGCCACCTGCTGGCTGAGGTTGGTCAGGAACTGGGCGCGTTGACGGCTGCTGCCGCTGCACCGGCACAGGGCGAGCCGCTGTCGGTGACGGTGCAGGTCCATTTCAACGCCTGGCGCTATGAGCGCGAGCCGGTGCTGCTGGTGCCGATGCTGAAGGTGGCCGAGCAGGCGCTGCACGATGCGGTCGAGGCCGCGGTGCCCGATGCCACCCGGCGCCGCGAACGGCTGCGCGATCACGCGGCGCTGTTCTCGGAGCTGGTCAAGGGCATCTACTCGAGCGGCGGCCGTGAACTGGCCAATGCCTGGCTGGCCGCGCAAGGCTCGCCACTGCAACTGCCCGCACTGTCGGCGGGCGACCAGGCTTCACCGCCCGGCCTGTGGGCGCGTCTGCTGGGCCGGCAGGCCCGCCGGGCGGCCGAGCGTCAGGTCAGCACGCCGGTGCGCTCGCTGGAGAGCCTGTACTTCAACTTCTTCGACTACCTCAAGGGCATCACCGGCCGCAATCCGAGGTTCCTGAAGAACGTTCGCCAGCGTCTGGAGCAGCAGGGTCGGGGCGAGCTGTGGGACCGCGTGACGCGCGTGGTCGAGTGGATCGGCACCGGCGAAACCGCGGCGGATGGCGGGCTGCTGGTGAACCTGGTGTTCATCGTCGACGACCTCGACCGCTGCCTGCCCGAGAAGGCGGTGGAGGTGCTTGAGGCCATCAAGCTGTTCCTGGATGTCGAAGGCTGTGCCTTCGTGCTGGCGGTTGACGAGGAGGTGATCGAGCGCGGCATCGCCCACCGCTACCAGGTCTACAGCCAGGGCGGTGGTGCCTCGGCACCCATCACCGGCGCCGAGTACCTAGAGAAGCTGATCCACCTGCCGATTCGGCTGCCGCGGCCGGGCGGAGAGGAGGCCCAGTGGTTCCTGGCGGATCAATGGCCCGACTGGTACGCCGCGCCGCCGGAGTCCGACGGGCGGCGCCATCCCAATGAACTGGCCCAACTGGTGGCCACGGTCACGCCGCCGGTGCCGCGCAAGCTGCAGCGGGTGACCAGCCTGCTGCAGCTCAACGAGCCGCTGGCCGGCCAGCTCGAGGGGCAGGGCGGCACGCCGATGGTGGCGATCGAGCAGCGGCGCTGGCTGGTGCTGGTCTGCGCGCTGCAGTTGTTCGCACCGGCGCTGTTCCGCTACCTGCGGGTGCAGGGGGCCTGGCTGCTGCGCGAACTGGTGGAGTGGCGCACCGGCATGCGGCTCAATGACCTGGAACAGTTGCGCGAGTCGCTGCGCACCGAGACCCAGTCAGTGACACAGCCCTGGGAACTGCGCAACGCCCACGCACGCGAGCGCATGCCCGAGCTGCTGCAGGAGGTCTGGCACAGCCGCTCCGGCTTCAGCATCCTGACCTGGCTGGAACAGGTGCAGGAGCAGGCCCAGCGCGCCAATGCCGACGACAAGACGCTGCAGCGCCTGCTGTTGCTGGCGGTGGCGACACCGGCCGGCGTGGGCATGGCGGCCTCCATCCAGACACCAGAGGCATCGACGGCACCGGCCCCGTCCGCGCTCCCTGTCGATCCTGCGCCGCCCCCCGAGCCGGCCCGGGCC
>JAFLDI010000332.1 GCA_017302485.1 Burkholderiales bacterium
GGCGGCTGGGCATGACGTATCTCCCGGACAGGCGTGAAGCCCGCGCGCGGGCGAGCGTGGCGCCATCCTAGGTCGAGCCTTGAGGTGCCCGGCATGAAAAAAGGCACCCAAAGGTGCCTCCATTCCGGGTTTTGACGACGGTCAATGGCCGTGCGCGATCTTCTCGCCGGCCTTCAGGCGGTAGACCGTGCCGCAGTAGGGGCAACGACCCTCGCCCGCGTGGCTGAGGTCCACATAGACCTTCGGGTGGGTGCTCCACTGGGGCATCCTGGGGTTGGGACAGAAGACCACGCCAGGCCCCTGCAGGTCCTTGGCGCTGACTTCGACGACGGCGGCTTGCTGTTCGCTCATGGTGGGGGGCTCCGGGGCTCAGACCAGGGTCAGCCAGTGGGCGTACTTGTCGTTGCGCCCGTTGACGATGTCGAAGAACGCGGCCTGGATCTTCTCGGTGATCGGGCCGCGGCTGCCGCTGCCGATCTCGATGCGGTCCAGCTCGCGGATCGGCGTGACCTCGGCGGCGGTGCCGGTGAAGAAGGCTTCGTCGGCGATGTAGACCTCGTCGCGGGTGATGCGCTTTTCCACCAGCTTCAGGCCCAGGTCCTGGCAGATGTGGAAGATGGTGTTGCGGGTGATGCCATTGAGCGCACCGGCCGACAGGTCGGGGGTGTAGACCACGCCGTTCTTGATGACAAAGAGGTTCTCGCCAGCGCCTTCGGAGACGAAACCCGAGGCGTCCAGCAGCATCGCCTCGTCGTAGCCGTCATCGGTGGCTTCCATGTTGGCCAGGATGGAGTTGGTGTAGTTGGACACCGTCTTGGCCTGCGTCATCGTGATGTTGACGTGGTGGCGGGTGTAGCTGCTGATCTTCACCCGGATGCCGCGCTTGAGCCCCTCTTCGCCCAGGTAGGCGCCCCAGGCCCAGGCGGCGACCATGGCGTGGATCTGGTTGCCCTTGGGGCTGACGCCCAGCTTCTCGGAGCCGATCCAGACCAGCGGGCGCAGGTAGCAGCTCTCCAGCGCGTTCTCGCGCACCACGGCCTTCTGGGCCTCTTCAAGCTGCTCCACCGTGAATGGCACCTTCATGCGCAGGATCTTGGCCGAGTTCAGCAGGCGCTCGGTGTGCTCGCGCAGGCGGAAGATGGTGGTGCCCTTGGGCGTCTTGTAGGCGCGCACGCCTTCGAAGGCGCCGCAGCCGTAGTGCAGCGTATGGGTCAGCACATGGATCTTCGCGTCGCGCCAATCCACCAGCTGGCCGTCCATCCAGATCTTGCCGTCGCGGTCTTCCATGCCCATGGCTCAATGTCCTTGTTCGAAATCGGTCGAATCGGCGATTTTAGGCGTCTGCGCGCAGCAGTTGCCACTCGGCCAGCCGACCGTCCCGCAGCAGCACCTCGACACGGTCGCCGCCGCCGTCGGTCCAGGCGAAGCGCTCCTCGGGCGGCGGCGCCAACGGCTCGCCCAGGCTGCCGGTGATCGGCAGGATCTGCATCAGGGTCATGCCGGTCTGCAGTCGGCTGTGCAGCATCACCGCGTTGGCCACCGTTCCCTTGGGGGCTGAGCCGGCCTGGCGCAGCACGCGCAGGCTGCGGCTGAACTGCAGCAGCAGCCAGAACACCACCACGGTGGCGCCCAGCACCAGCCCGCGCCAGCCCCATTGCCAGCCGCCCAACGCCACCGCGGCCACGGCCAGCGCCCATCCCACCCGTGGATTCATCCGGTCTCCTCCATCGCTCCTGAACCAGGATTGTCCGGGATGCAGCTGGATACAGGCTGTGGCTTTCGCTGACTTCACGATTCCATCGGGCGGCCGATGAAGCGCGCATCTCACAACTCTGGGAGCCGCTGATGCTGGTGATGAACCGGATCGAGGACTGGCTGGACCACGTCGACCCCTGGGGCCAGCGCGAGGCCAGCGACCTGCTGCAGGCCGTGCTGCAAGGCGCCCCGACGGGCATCTTCGACTGCGCCTGCAGCCTGGACGGCCAGCGCTGGCTGGTCATGGCGGCCCACGCCGAGGCGGTGCTGTGCCTGCCGGCCAGCGAGCTGCCTGCACTGGCCGCACAGATCAGCGAGCGCTTCCAGCTGCCAGTGGCGCGCACCGGCCAGGCCTGGTGGACCCAGGCGGACCTGCATGAGGACCGGCTGGCGGCCAACGAGTCGCGCCCGGCGCCGCTGTGGGACGCGCCCTACCCGGCGCTGCGCTCGAAGGCGTAGGCCCGCTCGACCTTGGCCACGCGCAGCTCGAACTGGCTGTACCACTGCTCGCGGCCCAGGCGGCGCGCATCGGAGTGCTCGGCATTGAGCCGCCACTGCGCGATGTCCTCGGGCGAGCGCCAGTAGGACACGGTGATCCCGAAGCCCTGCGCGTCGCGCGTGCTCTCCATGCCCAGGAAGCCCGGCTGGTGCTGCGCCAGCGCCACCATGTGGTCGGCGGTCTCGGCGTAGCCGGCATCGCGGCCCTCGCGCTGGCTGGCGAAGATCACCGCCCAGTACGGCGGCTTCAGACCGGTCGCGAACGGACCGGGCGGTTTGGACGGGTTCGACATCACACCCCCCGCTTGAACAGGGCCAGGAAGGCCCCGGCCGCCATGAACAGGCCGCCGAAGCCGCGGTTCATCCAGCGGATCTGCGCCGGCGTGCGCAACAGACGCAGCACCCGCGAGGCCAGCGCCGCATAGCCGGTCATCACCGTGAACTCGACCACGCCGAAGGTGACGGCTATCACCGCGTACTGCGGCGCCATCGGCAGCGCCGGGTCCAGGAACTGCGGCATCACCGCCAGCAGGAAGACCGTGCCCTTGGGGTTCAGCGCGTTGACGCCCCAGCCGCGCAGCACCAGTTGACCGCGGGTAGTGCCAGGTGTGCCGTCGCCCTCCGGTGCGCTGACCGGTGCGGCCGGCGAACGCCACTGCTGCACGCCCAGCCACACCAGGTAGGCCACGCCCACCCACTTCAGCACCGTGAAGGCCAGCGCCGAGGTGGCCAGCAGGGCGCCCAGGCCCACGCCCACCACCAGCAGCTGCGTCCACACCCCCAGCGCCAGGCCGAAGGCGATCGCCTGGCCGCGCCGGAAGCCGTGGTTCAGCCCCGCGCCCATGGCGGCGATCGCGCCCGGGCCAGGCGACAGGCTGATCGCGACGGTGGCCAGGAAGAAGGTGAGCCAGGTGCCGAATGCCATGCCGGCAAGTGTAGGGCTCGACTGCCACAATCGTCCCATGAGCCGCGCCAAGACCATCTACACCTGCAGCGAATGCGGCGGCACCGCGCCGCGCTGGCTGGGCCAGTGCCCGGCCTGCAAGGCCTGGAACACGCTGGAGGAGACGGTGGCCGAGGCCGCCGGGCCGGCGAAGAACCGCTTCCAGGCGCTGGCGGCCTCGCAGCCGGTGGCCACGCTCAGCGAGATCGAGGCGGCCGAGGTGGCGCGCACGCCCACTGGCCTGGATGAGCTGGACCGGGTGCTGGGCGGCGGCATCGTCGCCGGCGGCGTGGTGCTGATCGGTGGCGACCCGGGCATCGGCAAGTCCACCTTGCTGCTGCAGGCGCTGGATGCCTTGTCCAGCCGCATGAAGGTGCTGTATGTCACCGGCGAGGAATCCACCGCGCAGGTGGCGATGCGGGCGCACCGGCTGGGGCTGGCGGGCACGCAGGTGCGCGTGCTGGCCGAGATCGGGCTGGAGAAGATCCAGGCGACGATTGCCGCCGAGCAGCCGGCCTTCTGCGTGATCGACTCGATCCAGACGCTCTACTCCGACCAGCTCAGCAGCGCCCCCGGCTCGGTGGCTCAGGTGCGCGAGTGCGCGGCCCAGCTCACGCGCACCGCCAAGGCCGGCGGCTGCACCATGGTGCTGGTGGGCCATGTCACGAAAGAGGGCGCGCTGGCCGGCCCGCGGGTGCTGGAGCACATCGTCGACACGGTGCTGTACTTCGAGGGCGACACGCACAGCAGCTTCCGCCTGGTGCGGGCGATCAAGAACCGCTTCGGTGCGGTCAACGAGATCGGCGTCTTCGCGATGACCGAGAAGGGCCTCAAGGGCGTGGCCAACCCCAGCGCCATCTTCCTGTCCACGCATGCCCAGCCGGTGCCCGGCAGCTGCGTTCTGGTGACGCTGGAGGGCACGCGGCCGCTGCTGGTGGAGATCCAGGCGCTGGTTGATGCCGGCGGCCCCAGCCCGCGCCGCCTGAGCGTGGGCCTGGAGCGCGACCGCCTGGCGATGCTGCTGGCGGTGCTGCACCGCCATGCCGGCGTGGCCTGCATGGACCAGGATGTGTTCGTCAACGCCGTGGGCGGCGTGCGCATCAGCGAGCCGGCGGCCGACCTGGCGGTGCTGCTGGCCAT
>JAFLDI010000333.1 GCA_017302485.1 Burkholderiales bacterium
GGTGGTGGCGCGCAGGTCCAGGCTGAACAGGCAGCGGCCGGGCACCACGTTCATCGAACCGTTGGGAACCTGCAGCATGCCGATCGTGCCCACCACGTCGGGCACGCTCGCGGCGCGCTTCTCGACGTAGAGCGCAAGTTCGGCGACAGCCACCGCCGCATCGCGGCGCCGGCCCATCGGCGTGGTGCCGGCGTGGCTGGCCAGGCCCACGGCCTCGCCCAGCAGGCGCACGCTGCCATTGATGCTGGTGACCACGCCCAGCGGCAGGTCGCGCGCGCTCAGCACCGGGCCCTGCTCGATGTGCACTTCCACGAAGCCCAGGTAGCGTGCCGGGTCGCGCCGCAGCGCAGGAATGGCTGCCGGGTCCAGACCGGCCTGCTGCATCGCCGCGCGCATCGTGATGCCGTCGGCATCAGCCTGGTCCAGCCAAGCCGGATCGAACTGGCCCACCAGCGCGCCTGAGGCGAGGAAGGTGGCCTTGTAGCGCTGGCCTTCTTCTTCGGCGAAGCCCACCACCTCGATGCCGAAGGGCAGGCGCCGGCCGGCTAAGTGCAGCGCGCGCACCACCGCCATCGGCACGAAGATGCCCAGGCGGCCGTCGTACTGGCCGCCGTTGCGCACGGTGTCGTAATGGCTGCCGGTCAGCAGACGCTTCGTGCTGGGGTCCACGCCATGGTAAACGCCCACCACATTGCCCACCGCGTCGATGGCCACCTCGTCGAAGCCGCACTCCTCGCGCATCCAGGTGCACAGGTCACCGGCACAGGCGCGGTGGGCGTCGGTCAGGTAGGTCACGGTCAGCTCGCCGCGCTCGGCAAAGCCGGGATCGCTGTGCATGGCCAGGCGCTCGGCCCAGTCCCACACGCGGTTGCCCTCGGTCGGCTCCACGCCGAACTTGTCGTTCAGGCGAATTTCGGCGATGCGGTGGATGTTGCGCAGGCACTCGGAGCGCTCCATGTCCACCGGGTTGTTCAGGCGGCGTGCGAAGGTGGCGATGATCGCGTGGCGGTCCAGACCCAGGCCGCGCGGGCCACGCACCGCCAGGATGAACGGAAAGCCGAACTTCGCGTTGTAGTCGGCGTTGAGCCGCTGCAGCCGCGCGAACTCCTCGGGCGTGCAATCGGTCAGGCCGGCCTTGCCCTGTTCGTGGGTGGACTCGGCGGTGAGGCTCTTGCTCACCATCGCCTTGCCGGCCAGCTCGGGGTGGGCGCGGATCAGCGCCAGCTGCGCGTCCACGCCGGCCTCGTCCAGCACCCGCACCATGCAGTGCTTCAGGTGGGCCAGGCTGCGAAAGGGCCGCTGCGCGCAGGCGCGCTCGGCGATCCACGGCGAATGCTCGTAGGTGCCGTCCAGCAGGCGGGTCACCTCCTCGACCGAGGCGGCATTGAGTTGGTCGATCGTCAACGGCATGGCGGGCTCACTCCCAGACGAAGGCGGTCTGCGCATCGAACGGGTGCACGGCATGCCAGTGCTGGGCGATGTCGATGCGCCGCGTCACCCACACCCGCTCATGCGCCTGCACATGGTCCAGGAAGCGCTGCAGCGCGCGCATCCGGCCCGGGCGGCCCAGCAGGCGGCAGTGCATGCCGATGCTCATCATCGCGGGGCGCTCCTCCCCCTCGGCGTACATGACATCGAAGGCGTCCTTCAGGTACTGGAAGAACGGGTCGCCGTGGCTGAAACCCTGCGGCAGTGCAAAGCGCATGTCATTGCAGTCCAGCGTGTAGGGCACCACCAGGTGCGGCGCCAGCGTGCCGTCGGTCTTGCGCACCTGCAGCCAGAAGGGCAGGTCGTCGCCGTAGTAATCGCTGTCGTAGGCGAAGCCGCCATGGTCGGCCACCAGGCGGCGGGTGTTGGGGCTGTCGCGGCCGGTGTACCAACCCAGCGGTCGCTCACCGGTCAGGCGTTCGATGATCTCCATGCCGCGCTGCAGGTGCTCGCGCTCCTCGCTCTCGGGCAGGGTCTGGTAGTGGATCCACTTCCAGCCGTGGCAGGCGATCTCGTGGCCCCCCTCCACAAAGGCCTGGGTGACCTCGGGGCAGCGCGCCAGCGCGCTGGACACGCCGAAGATGGTCAGCGGCAGGCCGCGGCGCTCGAACTCGCGCAGCAGGCGCCACACGCCCACCCGCGAGCCGTACTCGTAGATGCTCTCCATGCTGAGGTGCCGCGCCGGGTAGCTGGCGGGGTTGAACATCTCGGAGAGGAACTGCTCGGAGCCGGCATCGCCGTGCAGCACGGAGTTCTCGCCGCCCTCCTCGTAGTTCAGCACGAACTGCACCGCGATGCGGGCGTTGCCGGGCCAGCGGGCATGGGGAGGGTTGCGCCCGTAGCCGGCCAGGTCGCGGGGATAGCGTGGGGTCATCTCAGGTCTCGGTGGACAGCACCGCCGCCAGGTCGGGCGCGCGCGGGTGCTTGCTCAGGTTGGTCTCGACACTGCGCAGGTGGTGCTCCATCAAGCGCACCACGGCACGGCTGTCACGGCGGGCCAGTGCGTCGACGATGGCCTCGTGCTCGGCCTGCGAGGCCTCGGCCGAGTGCGCCGACTGGTACATCAGCGAAATCAGCGAGGAGCGCCGCAGCAGCTCTTCCAGCAGCTGGGCCAGCACCTCGTTGCCCATCATGCGGGCCAGCAGCACATGGAAATCCGCCAGCAGCCGGGTGCGGCCGGGCACATCGGTGCGGGCCACCGCCTCGCGCTCGGCCTTCAGGTGACGGCGCAGCTCGGCCACCTGGGCGTCGGTGATGCAGGCGCACAGCTGGCGGGCCATGGCCGACTCGATCATCGCCCGCACCTCGAAGACCTGGCGTGCCTCCTCGGGGCTGGGCATGGCCACGAATGCCCCCCGCGCGGGCTCCAGTGTCACCAGGCGGTCGCGGCTGAGCTGGTTGAGTGCCTGGCGCACCAAGGTGCGCGAGACCTGGAAGATGTCGGCCAGCTTCTGCTCGGCCAGCTTGGTGCCGGGCATCAGCCGGCGCTCAACGATGGCGGTGGTGATCGACTCGACGATGCGCCCGGTGCTGCCGATCACCGGTGCATCGGCCAGGGCCGCGCCGGCACGCGGCTTGCGTGTGGAACCAGGAGCAGACGGCGTGCGGGTCATGATCGGTTGACGTGTATTCGAAAGTGTATACACTTTTGGACATTCCGCAAGACAATCGCTTCACCGACCGGGCCGCGCCCGTCGCCTGAAAGGACCCTTCCGATGGGACTCAGCACCCACGTGCTCGACACGATGAACGGCTGCCCCGCCGCCGGCATGGCGGTGCGGCTGGAGCGCCTGCTGCCCGGCAGCAGCCAGGTCGTCCGCAGCCTCGTGCTGAACGCCGACGGCCGCACCGACGGCGGCCCGCTGCTCAACGGCCTGGACATGCAGATCGGCCGCTACCGCCTGGTGTTCTCGGTGGCCGACTACTTCCGCGCCCGCGGCGTGAGCCTGCCCGATCCGCCCTTCCTCGATGAAGTGCCGCTGGATTTCGGCATCGCCGACATTGCCGGCCACTACCACGTGCCGCTGCTGGTCAGCCCCTGGTCCTACTCCACCTACCGCGGCTCCTGATGGAAGCGTATCTCCTCGACTGGGCCAACCTGCTGCTGCGCTGGCTGCACGTGATCACCGCGATCGCGTGGGTGGGCTCCTCGTTCTACTTCGTCTGGCTCGACAACCACCTGATCCGACCCAAGTCACCGGATCTGCTGGAGAAGGGTGTCGACGGCGCACTGTGGGCGGTGCACGGCGGGGGCTTCTACAACCCGCAGAAGTACATGGTGGCGCCCAAGAAGATCCACACCGAGTTGCACTGGTTCTACTGGGAGAGCTACTCCACCTGGCTGTCGGGCTTCGCGCTGTTCACGGTGCTGTACCTGTTCAATGCCAGCACCTTCCTGATCGACCAGAGCGTCTACGCCTGGACTCCCGCCGGCGCCATTGCGGCCGCCTTGGGTTTCCTGGCCGTGTTCTGGCTGGTCTATGACGGCATCTGCCGCACGCTGGGCGCCGGCCCCGAGGCCGACGCCAAGGTCGGTGCCCTGATCACCGGGCTGGTGGTCTTCGCCGCCTGGCTGGCCTGCCAGCTGTTCTCGGGCCGTGCCGCCTTCCTGCTGGTGGGCGCGATGATGGCCACGGCGATGAGCGCCAATGTGTTCTTCTGGATCATCCCGGGGCAGCGCAAGGTGGTGGCCGCGATGACCGCGGGCCAGCCCACCGACCCGTATGGAGGCATCGAAACAGAAGGGTTTTACCGAAAATTTTGAAGTAGTTTCGGCTACCACCCTTAAAAACCACGAAACCGGGAAAGAATACGGCGCCAGAGACCTGACCATCGTCAACCACTAC
>JAFLDI010000334.1 GCA_017302485.1 Burkholderiales bacterium
GCTCGACCTGCAACCGCTGCCCGGCGGCATCCAGGGCGCGGCGGCCGAGATGTTCCAGGCCGTGGCGCCCGAGCTGCCCTTCGGCCAGCGCGTGGCGCTGTCCAACCTGTGGCTGACGCGGCCGCTGGTCGAGCGCCTGCTGTCCAAGGGTGCGGCCACCAACGCCATGATGCGCACCACCACCGCGATGACCATGCTCAATGCCGGCGTGAAGGAAAACGTGCTGCCCGGGCGTGCCGAGGCGGTGGTCAACTTCCGCATCCTGCCCGGCGACACGCAGGCCTCGGTGCTGGCGGCGGTGAAGCGCATCGTCGCCGACGAGGCCATCGAGGTCACGCCGCTGGGCACGGGCTTCGACCCGTCGCGGCTGCCGACATCGGGCTCGGATTCGTTCAAGCTCATCGAGCGCACGGTGCGCGAGGTCTTTCCCGACGCCATCGTCGCGCCCGGCCTCATGCTCGCGGCGTCCGACGCCCGCCACTTCGACGGCATCTCGGAGGCCAGCTACCGCTTCATGCCCATCCGCTTCGACAGCGCGGACCTGCAACGCCCGCATGGCACCGACGAGCGCATCGCCGTCGACCAGCTGGTGGACATGGTCCGCTTCTACCATCGCCTGCTGAGCCAGGCCGCACAGTGATTCCCCACCGGAGGACGCCCCCATGAGCCAAGCCGTCATCGTCTCCACCGCCCGCACGCCCCTGGCCAAGAGCTGGAAGGGCGCCTTCAACATGACCCACGGCGCCACGCTGGGTGGCATGGCCGTGAAGGCCGCCGTCGAGCGCGCCGGCATCGACGCCGGCGCCATTGAGGATGTGCTGATGGGTTGCGCCAACCCCGAGGGCGCCACCGGTGCCAACATCGCGCGCCAGATCGCACTGCGCGCCGGCCTGCCGATCACCGTCAGCGGCCTGACCGTCAACCGCTTCTGCTCCAGCGGCCTGCAGACCATCGCCATGGCTTCGCAGCGCGTGATCGCCGGTGAGGGCGATGTCTACGTGGCCGGTGGTGTGGAAAGCATCTCCTGTGTGCAGCAGGAAATGAACCTGCACATGCTGCGCGACAGCTGGCTGGCCAAGCACAAGCCCGAGATCTACTGGAACATGCTGCAGACCGCCGAGAACGTGGCCAAGCGCTACGGCATCGCCAAGGAGCGCATGGACGAGTATGGCGTGCGCAGCCAGACCCTGGCCTGTGCCGCGCAGGAGGCGGGCAAGTTCAACGACGAAATCGTTCCGGTCGCCACGATGATGGGTGTGGCCGACAAGGTCATGGGCTTGCGCAGCCAGGAGGTCACCGTGAGTGCCGACGAGGGCCTGCGCCCCGGCACCACGATCGACGCGGTGCGGGGCATCCGCAGCGCGGTGCCGGGTGGCGTGGTCACGGCCGGCAACGCCAGCCAGTTCAGCGACGGCGGTGGCGCCTGCGTGGTGGTCAGCGAGACCTATGCCGAGCAGAAGGGCCTGAAGCCGCTGGGCCGCTTCCTGGGCTTCGCGGTGGCCGGCTGCGAGCCCGATGAAATGGGCATCGGCCCGGTCTTCGCGGTGCCCAAGGTGCTGAAGAAGCTGGGCCTGACGGTGGCCGACATCGACCTGTGGGAGCTCAACGAGGCCTTCGCCGTGCAGGTGCTGTACTGCGCCGACACGCTGGGCATTCCGATGGACCGGCTGAACGTCAACGGCGGTGCGATCGCCGTGGGACACCCTTATGGCGTGTCCGGCCAGCGCCTGACCGGCCATGCGCTGATCGAGGGCAAGCGCCGCGGCGCCAAGCGCGTGTGCGTGACGATGTGCATCGGCGGCGGCATGGGCGCGGCCGGCGTCTTCGAAGTCCTCTGATGACACAGTCCACCGTCAGCCCCGAGGTCTTCCTGCAGATGGGCCGGGAGATTCTGGCCCAGCAGCCCTTCAGCGGCCTGCTGGGCGCGGAGCTGACGGCCTTGTCGCCGGGCCAGGTGGAGCTGCAATTGCCGCTGCGCGACGAGCTCAAGCAGCAGCACGGCTTCGCCCATGGCGGCGTGGTCAGCTACCTGGCCGACAACGCGCTGACCTACGCCGGCGGCACCGCCATGCAGGTGCCGGTGGTGACCTCGGAGTTCAAGATCAACTACGTGCGCCCGGCGCTGGGCCAGCGTCTGGTGGCCCGCGCCCGCGCCGAGGCCACCGGCAAGGCGCAGAGCGTGGCGCGCTGCGAGGTCTATGCGGTGGCCGATGGCGTCGAGAAGCTGTGCGCGCTGGCTCAGGGCACGATCGTGCGCCTGGGTGAGGGCGGCTGAGCATGGACCTGGACACGCTGCGCCGCTTCTTCCAGCTCTCGCCCTTCATGCGCGACCTGGGGGCGGAGCCCACGGCCGTGTCGCCGGGCCGGGTGACCGCGGTGCTGCCCATGCAGGACCGCTTCCGCCAGCACAGCGGCCATGCCCATGCGGGCGTGCAGACCACGCTGGCCGATCACGCGATGGGATCGGCCGCGCAGACCCTGGTGGCCGACGGCCACTGGGTGCTCACCGCCGACCTGAAGGTCAGCCTGCTGCGTCCGGCCGATGGCGAGCGCCTGGTCTGCGAGGCCTGGGTGGTCAAGCCCGGCCGCACGCTGAGCTTCACCGAGGCCGAGGTCTGGGCCGAGCGCGAGGGCGACCGCACGCTGGTGCTGAAGGCCTCGGCGACGATGGCCGTGGTGCCGCTCGATCGGCGCTGAACAGGCCCTACGCAACCAAGGAGGGCGCATGCGTCCGATCGTCGATTTCCTGCTGCACGACTGGCTGAACGTGGACACGCTGGCCCAGCGTGAGCGCTTTGCTGACCACAGCGCCGAAACCTTCGCCCAGGTGCTGGACACCTGCGAGCGCATCGCGCGCGAGAAGTACGCGCCCTTCAACCGCCTGGTCGACACCCAGGAGCCTTCCTTCGACGGCGAGAAAGTCCACCTGCCACAGGCGACGCACGACGCCTGGGCGGCCTACGCCGGCAGCGGCATGCTGGCCGCGGCGCAGGACTACGACATCGGCGGCATGCAACTGCCCTACGCGGTGGAGGCGGCGGCCAACGCCTTCTTCGCCAAGGCCTCGGCCAGCATCGGCGCGGGCATGCTGACCAGCGGCAATGCCAACCTGCTGATGGCCCATGGCACGCCCGCGCAGCAGCAGGTCTTCGCCCACAACGAGTTCAGTGGCCGCTGGGCCGGCACGATGTGCCTGTCCGAGCCGCAGGCGGGCTCCAGCCTGTCCGACATCGCCACCCGCGCCGAGCCGGATGGCGCCGATTACCAGGACGACCCGCTGGGCCCGCGCTACCGGCTGCGCGGCCACAAGATGTGGATCTCGGCCGGCGAGCATGAACTGACCGAGAACATCGTCCACCTGGTGCTGGCCAAGATCCCCGGGCCGGATGGCCAACTGGTGCCCGGCGTCAAGGGCATATCGCTGTTCATCGTGCCCAAGCAACTGGTGGACACCGACGGTCAGTTGACCGGCGAGCGCAATGACGTGGCCCTGGCCGGCCTGAACCACAAGTGCGGCTGGCGCGGCACCACCAACACGCTGCTGAACTTCGGGGAAGGCAAGTACCCGGTGCGCGGCGGCGCCGGCGCGATCGGCTACCGCGTGGGCGCGCCGGGCGAGGGCCTGCGCTGCATGTTCCACATGATGAACGAGGCGCGCATCGCGATCGGCCTGTCGGCCGCGATGCTGGGCATGGCCGGCTACGAGGCCGCGCTGGCCTATGCGCGGCAGCGCCCGCAAGGTCGGCCGATCGGGGATGGAGGCAAGGACGCGACACGTCCGCAGTCGCTGTTGATCGAACACGCCGACATCAAGCGCATGCTGCTGGCCCAGAAGGCCTACGCCGAGGGCGCGCTGGCGCTGTGCCTGTACTGTGCCCGCCTGGTTGACGAGAAGCACACCGGCACGCCCGAGGCCAGCGCCGAGGCCGCGCTGCTGCTGGAGGTGCTCACGCCCATCGCCAAGAGCTGGCCCAGCGAGTGGTGCCTGGAGGGCAACTCGCTGGCGATCCAGGTGCATGGCGGCTACGGCTACACGCGCGACTTCCCGGTCGAGCAGTACTGGCGCGACCAGCGCCTGAACATGATCCACGAGGGCACGCACGGCATCCAGGCGCTGGACCTGCTGGGCCGCAAGGTGGTGATGCAGGGCGGCGCCGGCTTGAAGCTGCTGGCCGAGCGCATCAGCGACACGCTGGCCCGCGCCGGCCAGGACGAGCAACTGGCCGCCTACGTGCCCGCGCTGGGTGGCGCGGTGCAGCGCCTGGGCGCCGCCACCAAGTCGGCCTGGTCCACCGGCGTGCCCGAGGAGGCGCTGGCCAATGCCACGCCCTA
>JAFLDI010000335.1 GCA_017302485.1 Burkholderiales bacterium
GGGCCATTTAGGGTCGGGGGGGCCGAACCGGGCCGCCAGCGCATCGCGCAGCCAGCGGTTGGCCGCATCCTGGTGCTGGCGGGCATGCCAGTACAGGCTGATCGCCGCCGACGGCAACGGCGCCGGCACGGCCTGCTGCACAAGACCGAAGGGCGCCGCCAGGGACTCGGCCAGGCGCTCGGGCACGGTGGCCAGCAGGTCGGTGCCGGCCAGCAGATGGCCCACCGCCACGAAGTGCGGCACGCTCAGGCGGATGCGGCGGCGCAGTCCGTGGCGCGCCAGAGCCTCGTCGACCTGGCCGTGGCCGGTGCCCTCGGCCAGCACCCGCAGATGCTCGGCGGCCTGGAAGCTCTCGGCCGTCAGCGGGGCGCCGGCCAGGGGGTGGCCGGCGCGCATCAGGCACACATAGCGCTGGGTGAACAGCTGGCGCTTGTAGAAGCCGCGCTGCAGCTGCGGCAGCAGGCCGATCGCCAGGTCCAGCTGACCGTCCGCCAGCGCCTCGGCCATCCGGGCGCTGGGCTGGCGCAGTGTCGAGATGCTGACCCCCGGCGCCTGCCCGGCCAGGCCCTGCATCAGCGGCGGCAGGAAGTAGATCTCGCCGATGTCGCTCAGCCCCAGACGGAACTCACGCGTGCTGTGCATGGGCTCGAAGTCGAACTGCGCCTGGCCCACCTCCTGCAGCCGGGTCAGCGCCTCGTGCACCGCCGGCGCCATGGCCTCGGCCCGCGGCGTGGGCTGCATGCCGGTGGGCGTGCGCACGAACAGCGGGTCCCCCAGCTGGCGCCGCAGCCGGGCCAGCGCGTTGCTGACCGCCGGCTGGGACAGCCCCAGCGCCAGCGCCGCCCGCGAGACCTGGCGTGTGCGCATCAGCTGGTTGAACACCACCCACAGGTTCAAGTCGCTGGTCGGGGCGCCCATGTCTATTGATCCAGTGAATACAGATTATTCCTGAAATTCTATTGGCTGATGACCGCGGATTGCCCATGATGCGGGCCTTGATCCAACGCAAGGCTCACATGCCCCCCACCACCGCCCTGCCGAACTGGGAGTCCGACGGCACCCACCGCATCCCCTTCGGCGTCTACACCGACGAGCAGTTGCACCAGCGTGAGCTGCAGCGCTTCTTCTACCAGGGCCACTGGTGCTACGTGGGCCTGGAAGTGGAAGTGGCCGAGCCGGGCGACTTCAAGCGCACCAGCATCGGCGAGCGCTCGGTCATCATGACCCGCAGCGCCGACGGCGAGATCCATGTGGTCGAGAACGTCTGCGCCCACCGCGGCATGCGCTTCTGCCGCGAGCGTCATGGCCGGGCGAAGAACTTCGTCTGCCCGTACCACCAGTGGGGCTACGGCCTGGACGGCAGCCTCAAGGGCGTGCCCTTCCAGCGCGGCGTGCGCAAGGGCGACCAGGTACACGGTGGCATGCCGGCCGACTTCAACCCGGCCGACCACGGCCTGACGCGTCTGAAGGTGGCGCGCCGCGGTGGCGCCGTCTTCGCGTCCTTCGACCACGATGTCGAATCGTTCGAGGACTACCTGGGGCCGACCATCCTGGGCTACTACGACCGCCTGTTCAACGGCAGGCCGCTGAAGCTGCTGGGCTACAACCGCCAGCACATCCCGGGCAACTGGAAGCTGATGCAGGAGAACATCAAGGACCCCTACCACCCGGGCCTGCTGCACACATGGTTCGTCACCTTCGGCCTCTGGCGCGCCGACAACGAATCGGCACTGAAGATGGACGCCCGCCACCGCCATGCCGCGATGATCTCCACCCGCGGCCAGGCCGGCGAGGCGGGGGCCGTGACCGCGGTGTCGAGCTTCAAGTCGCGCATGCAGCTCAATGACCCGCGCTTTCTGGACATCGTGCCGGAGGCCTGGTGGGGTGGGCCCACAGCGGTCATGACCACCGTGTTCCCGAGTGTCATCCTTCAGCAGCAGGTCAACAGCGTCTCGACCCGCCAGATCGTGCCCGATGGCCGCGGTGCCTTCTTCTTCGAGTGGACGCACTTCGGCTTCGCCGACGACGATGCGGCGATGACCGAGCGCCGCCTGCGCCAGGCCAATCTGTTCGGCCCCGCGGGCTTCGTTTCGGCCGACGACGGCGAGGTGATCGAGTTCTCGCAGCAGGGATTCGAGAGCAAGCCGCAGCACCGTGCGCTGGCCGAGCTGGGCGGCCATGACGTGGGCGACACGCCGCACATGGTCACCGAAACCCTGATCCGCGGCATGTACCGCTACTGGCGCGAGGTGATGG
This sequence comes from Burkholderiales bacterium, assembly GCA_017302485.1. GTDB lineage: Bacteria > Pseudomonadota > Gammaproteobacteria > Burkholderiales > Burkholderiaceae_C > Ideonella. Next base: position 2,257 of record JAFLDI010000335.1, read on the forward strand.
AGGCCCAGGCATGAATGCGCAGACCTTGTTCGAGATCAGCCAGCTCCATGCCGACTACACCGCGGCGGTGGATGCCGGCGACTGGGACGCCTGGGTGGCCCTGTTCACCGAGGACTGCATCTACCGCATCGTGCCGCGCGAAAACCACGAGCGCGGTCTGCCGCTGGCCACGCTGGCCTTCGACAGCCGGGCCATGCTGCAGGACCGCGTCTACGCCGTCCGCGAGACCCTTTTCCACGACCCGTACTACCAGCGTCATGTGGTGGGCCAGCCGCGTCTGCTGGGCGAGGACGCCAGCGGCCTGCGCTGCGAGGCGAACTACGCGGTGTTCCGCACCAAGCTGTCGCAGCTCAGCACGGTCTTCAACGTCGGCCGCTACCTCGACCGCGTGGTGCGCACCGCCACCGGCTGGCGTTTCGCCGAGCGGCTGTGCGTCTACGACAGCGAGATGATTCCCAACTCGCTGATCTACCCGATCTGATCGGCGGAGCTTGTTCCTGGTCAACCGCGGCGGCGGCCGGACTCCGAATACTGCGGGCCGTACCCGCCGGTGTTGATGCGGGCCCGCCAGGAACAGCCCGCATGGATCCCACCTCTGCTCCCGACGACCTGCTGCTGGGCGACGAAGCCGTCGCGCTCGGCGCCATCGACGCCGGCATCAGCGCCGCCTACGCCTACCCCGGCACACCCTCGACCGAGATCTTCCAGACCCTCCAGACCCAGGCCCGGGCGCTCGGCCTGCCGTTGAAGGGCCTGTGGTCGACCAACGAAAAGGTGGCCCTGGAGGAGGGTGTGGGCGTGTCCTATGCCGGCCGGCGCGCGCTGGTGGCGATGAAGCATGTGGGGCTGAACGTGGCGGCCGACCCGTTCATGAATGTGGCGGTGTCCGGCGTCCACGGCGGTCTGGTGGTGGTGGTGGCCGATGATCCGGGCATGCACAGCTCGCAGAACGAGCAGGACTCGCGCTTTTTTGCCGACTTTGCGATGGTCCCCTGCCTGGAGCCGGCCGACCAGCAGCAGTGCTACGACTTCACCCGCGAGGCCTTCGAGCTGTCCGAGCGGCTGCAGGTGCCGGTGCTGCTGCGCCTGGTGACGCGGCTGGCGCACAGCCGAGCGGCGGTGCGTGCCTGCGCGCGCCGCGCGCCCAACGCCGCGCATTGGGTGCCTGACCCAGACCGATTCACGCTGATCCCCGCCAACGCCCGACGGGCCTACGCCGCGCTGGTCGACAAGCAGGCCGCGCTGCAGGACTGGAGCGCCGGCCACGCGGTCAATCGGCTGCAGATCGCCGGCGAGGGCCGACCCGGCATCCTGGTCAGCGGCATCGCCTGGAACTACCTGGTCGAGGCGCTGGGCGAGCAACTGTCCGATGTCAACCTGCTGCGCATCGGCGCCTACCCGCTGCCGGTGGCACGCATCCGCGCGCTGCTGGACGCTTCCAGCGAAGTGACCGTGGTCGAGGAGGGCTACCCCTTCATCGAGCGCCAGGTCAGCGCGCTGGGTCTGATGCGCGAACGGCGCATCCTGGGCAAGCTCAGCGGTGCGCTCCCGCGCACGGGCGAACTGAACCAGGACGCGGTGCGGCGCGCCTTCGGCCTGCCGGTGGCACCCACACTGCCGGTGCCGGGCCTGGCCGAGGTGCTGGTGCCGCGCCCACCGCGCCTGTGCGACAAATGCCCGCACACCGACGCCTACCTGGCGATCAAGGAGGTGATCGCCGAACTGGGAGAGGACGTGCGGGTGATGGGCGACATCGGCTGCTACTCGCTGGGCACTCTGGAGCCGCTGCGAGCCATCCACTCGTGCCTGTGCATGGGCTCGTCGATCGGCATGGCCATCGGCGCCGCGCACGCCGGCATGAGCCCGGCGCTGTGCGTGATCGGCGACGGCACCTTCACCCACTCGGGCATGACGCCGCTGCTGGATGCGGTGCAGGCCCAGGTCAATCTCACGGTCTTCATCCTCGACAACTCGATCGTGGCCATGACCGGCGGCCAGCCCACCCAGGCCACCGACGAGCAGGTGGTGGACCTGGTGGCCGGCCTGGGCGTGCCGCGCCTGCACATTCGC
>JAFLDI010000336.1 GCA_017302485.1 Burkholderiales bacterium
AGTGGGTGACATCAAAGACCACCGGCGCGCCGGACTGGCGCATCTCGGCCAGGCTGGTCATGTCGGCCACCAGGTTGTTGTAGCCGAAGCTCACGCCGCGTTCGCAGGCCAGGAAGCGGTCTTCCGACAGGCCGGCTTCGCGCGCGGCGGCGCGGGCCTTGTCGATGACGTTCTTCATGTCCCAGGGCGCCAGGAACTGGCCCTTCTTGATGTTGACCGGCTTGCCCGACTTGGCCACCGCGCGGATGAAATCGGTCTGGCGGCACAGGAAGGCCGGCGTCTGCAGCACATCGACCACGCTGGCCACCTCGGCCACCTGGGATTCATCGTGCACGTCGGTCAGCACCGGCAGACCGGTCTGCCGGCGCACTTCGTCGAGGATCTGCAAGCCCTTGTCCAGGCCCAGGCCGCGTTGGGTACTGCCCGAGGAGCGGTTGGCCTTGTCGAACGAGCCCTTGTAGATCAGCGGGATGCCCAGCGTGGTGCAGGCCTCCTTGAGCTGACCGGCGACGTCCAGCGACAGTTGCAGACCCTCGATCGAGCAGGTGCCGGCGATCAGGAAGAAGGGCCGCTCCAGACCGACCTCGAATCCGCACAGCTGCATGGCTCAGTCCTTCTTCGCGCGGGCGGCCTGGTGGTCCAGCGCCGCCTTGATGTAGCTCTTGAACAGCGGGTGGCTGCCCCAGGGCGTGGACTTGAACTCGGGGTGAAACTGCACGCCGACGAACCAGGGGTGCACCTCGCGCGGCAGCTCGACCATCTCGGTGAGCTTTTCGCGTTGGGTGATGGCCGAGATCACCAGGCCGGCCTTCTGCAGCGCATCGAGGTAGTGCTCGTTGGCCTCGTAGCGGTGGCGGTGGCGCTCGGTGACAACCGGGCCGTAGATCTCGTGGGCCAGTGTGCCGGGCTTGACGTCGGAGCTTTGCGCACCCAGGCGCATCGTGCCGCCCAGGTCGGAGTGGGCATCGCGCTTCTGGATCGAGCCGTCGGCGTCCTGCCATTCGTCGATCAGGGCGATCACCTTGTGCGGCGCGTCGGGATCGAACTCGGTGGAGTTGGCGCCGGCCAGACCGGCCATGTGGCGCGCGTACTCGATGGTGGCGACCTGCATGCCCAGGCAGATGCCCAGGTAGGGCAGCTTGTGCTCGCGGGCCGCGCGGGCAGCCGAGATCTTGCCCTCGACCCCACGCTTGCCGAAGCCCCCAGGCACCAGCACCGCGTCGTACTTGCCGAGTTCGGCGGCGGCGTTGTCATCGCTCAGCGTCTCGGAGTCGACGTATTCGATCTTGACGCGCACATGGTGCTGCAGACCGGCGTGGCGCAAGGCCTCGTTCAGCGACTTGTAGGAGTCGGACAGGTCGGTGTACTTGCCGCACATGGCGATGGTGACCTCGCCGCGGGGCTGCTCGACCTCGCTGACCAGACGGTCCCAGGTCTTCAGGTCGGCCGGGCGGGTCAGCAGCTGCAGCTTCATGCAGATCAGCTCATCCAGGCCCTGCTCGTGCAGCATGCGCGGCACCTTGTAGATGGTGTCGGCGTCCCACACGGAGATGACACCGTGCGGCGGCACGTTGGTGAACAGCGAGATCTTCTCGCGCTCCTCGGCGGGCACCTCGAAGTCGGCCCGGCACAGCAGCGCGTCGGGCTGGATGCCGATCTCGCGCAGTTTCTGCACCGTGTGCTGGGTGGGCTTGGTCTTGAGCTCGCCCGCGGCCTTGATGTAGGGCACGTAGGTCAGATGCACGAAGGCGGTGTTGCCGGCGCCCATCTTCAGGCTCAGCTGGCGCACGGCCTCCAGGAAGGGCAGCGACTCGATGTCGCCCACGGTGCCGCCGATCTCGCAGATCGCCACGTCCACCGCCTCGGGCGTGCCGAAGCCGGCACCGCGCTTGACGTATTCCTGGATCTCGTTGGTGACGTGCGGGATCACCTGCACCGTCTTGCCGAGGTAGTCGCCGCGGCGCTCCTTCTCGAGCACGCTCTTGTAGATCTGGCCGCTGGTGAAGTTGTTGGCCTTGCGCATGCGCGTCGTGATGAAGCGCTCGTAGTGGCCCAGGTCGAGGTCGGTCTCGGCACCGTCGTCGGTGACGAAGACCTCGCCATGCTGCATCGGCGACATGGTGCCCGGATCGACGTTGAGGTACGGATCCAGCTTGATGAGGGTGACCTTGAGGCCGCGCGATTCGAGGATCGCAGCCAGCGAAGCCGACGCGATGCCCTTGCCCAGCGAGGACACCACACCGCCGGTGACGAAGACGAACTTGGTCATGTCATGGGGCATCCGGCGACCCGCTGAGCAGCGGCCGGAGAACGAATGCCGTGGTGGTAAAGCCCGATTATACCGACCGACGGCCTCGCGCAGCGGGGCTCAGGGCAGGCTGCAGGGGCAGGGCAGTCGCCAGTCGATGCCGGAGTCGGACGTCAGCGTCCAGTCCGTGTAGACCTGTCCGGTCCAGTAGTCGCGCAGCTCGACCACGCCGTCCCACAGCAGCCCGCTGGCCGGCGTGCTGGTCCGGGCGGATCCCGGCGCGTCCATCGCCGCCGCCCCGGCGCTGGCGGTGAGCGTGGCGGCCAGCCAGAACGGGGCGTCGTTCATCACCAACAGGCTCACGCTGGCCGTGTCGTTCACTGGCTGGAACACGTCCAGGTTGCCGATCTCGGAACGAATGCCCCAGCTGCCGCCGCCCACATAGGCACCATCGGCGAAGACGCCGGCGCTCAGCCTGGAGGACCCTGACCAGCCATGGGCTTCCAGCTGACCCTGCACCTTCAGCCGCACGGTCAGGAGCAGGGCCGCACGCGTGTCGACACCGGGCACCGAGATGCTCCAGCGATCGGCGAAACCGGCCAGGCTGCGGTCGGCCTCGTCGGACACCGTGCTGCTGATGGCCAGCACGGTGCCCTTGCCGGCCAGGGCTTTGGCCTTGCCCTTCGAGCTGCCGCCGGTGGTGCCGTCGTATTGGCTCGCTGCCTTGCCGGCCAGCGCCGGCGCCACGCTGGACTCCTTGCACTTGAACTGGCCGGCGACGAAACCGTCCTGCAGGTTGATGCCGTTGTAGGCATGGCCATTGCCGCGGCCGGAGCAGCTGTAGGCGAAGTTGCCGGACTGCTGCAGCGAGGGCGTGGCGCAGGCGGCCTGCAGGCCCAGGAACAGCGCAACGGCGGCGCCGGCATGGAGAAGACGGGGCATGGCAATGTCCTTTGACGCGCGGCCCCGGCGTACTCACACGGCAGGGGCCTCAGGGTGGGCTGGGGGGAAGGGGTGGGGCGCTCAGGGCGCCAGGCTGCTCGAAATCCTGGAACAGCCTCAGGACCAGGTCAGCGGTGGCCTCGGGCCGCTCCATCGGGAACAGGTGGGTGCCCTCGAAGCGCACGAAGCGCCGGCCAGCCAGGTGGCATGAGGCCTGATCGCCGCCCTGGCGCATCTCGGCGGACTGTGTGCCGGCGATGAAGCCCACCGGGCAGCGCAGCGGGTGGCGGCGCAGCAGCGGGCCGAGGTGGTGGGGCAGGCTGTTGTAGATGCGGGTCTCGACCTCGCGCTCGAAGCGCAGGCGCACCTCGCTGCTGCCGTGGCCTTCGGTGCCGGCGTCCACGTAGTCGCGCAGCACCCGCGGGTCCCAGCGGGCGAAGACCGGCTTGGACTGGAAGTGGGCCAGCGCGGCATCCCGGTCCGGCCAGGCGTGGCGGCGGCGGATCGAGACCTGTCCCGGACCCAGGCGCTGCACCAGACCGACGCGCTTGATGGCGCGCAGCACCTGGGCGCGCCAGCCGGTGATGAGCGGCGAGTCCAGCAGCACCACGCCGGCGCACAGCGCGGGTCGGTGGCTGGCGGCCAGCATGCTGAGCAGGCCGCCCAGTGAGTGGCCGACCAGCAGCACCGGCGCCTGGCTGGCGCCGGCGATGAAGTCGAGCAGTTCGTCGCGCAGGCCGCTCCAGCGAGGGCCCACCGGGTAGCGCGGGTCGTGGCCGAAGCGTTCGGGCGCGTGGACGGTGTAGCCGGCGGCGCGCCAGCGCTCGAACAGCACGCGGTAGGTGCCGGCCGGAAAGCCGTTGGCGTGGGCGAAGACGATGGTGCGCGAAGGCGCAGCGGGGCGCGGGTCCAAGCGGATTCCTGGGCAGACGGGGCGCCCGATGTTGCCATGGGCGGCAGGCGAGGCGGAGGGCGCACAGTCTAGGTCCGGTGGTTGGCCATATTCTGGCCGCCCATGCCACCGCGGTTACCACCCATACCCGGGAATTGCGAAAAGCCTAAATAACTAATTGACAATAAAATAAAAACAAATAACAATTTTCTCATGACTATATAATTATGCGTA
>JAFLDI010000337.1 GCA_017302485.1 Burkholderiales bacterium
TTGATCGATGCGCTGCAGCAGCTCGCCCGCGTCGGTGGGCGCCTGCGAGCGGGCCGGCGCCACAGCGGCCAGCAGGGCCGCCGCGATGCCGGCGAGGCGAATGCGGACAGTCAGCGGTGGCAAGGGCATGGCGGGGGCACGGTCGATGAATGGAACGTGATCTTGAGACTTGTTGTCGGCCACTGCCGCTCCGAAATGAAGGGCTCTCGGGCGGCTGTTTGCGCCTTTGTGGGGCTTCAGCGCTGCCCACAATCGGCCGACGGGCTGCCCTGCCGTGATCTCGGCGGGCCGTCCCGCCAAGGAACACCGATGCTCAACCGCCTGACCGACACGCTGAACTTCCAGAGCCAGGCGCTGACGCTGCGTGCCGAGCGCCAGCGGCTGATCTCCAGCAACATTGCCAACGCCGACACGCCGGGCTATGTGGCCCGCGACATGGACTTCGCCAGCGCCCTGCGCCAGGCCACCGGCCAGGTGGCGGTGCCGGGCCAGATGAACGTCACCCGGGCCGGCCACATCCAGCCGGCCGCCGGCGCCCTGGGTCCCTCGGGCCTGCGCTACGCCACCGCGGCGCAGACCAACCTGGACAGCAACAGCGTCGACATGGACCGCGAGCGCGCCAGCTTCGCCGAGAACTCGGTCAAGTACGAGGCCACGCTGCGCTTTCTCAATGGCCAGATTCGCACCTTGGGCGACGCGATGAAGAGCCACACCCAAGGTTGATGCGGGGCTGACATGAGAACGAACGCTCTCTCCTGCCGCGGCCCGAGCGCCGGGCCGCTCCCAAGCCGGGCCGCATCCCCCTGGGGGATCGGCTGGCGTACCAGCCAGACGAGGGGCTGACATGAGCATGTTCAAGGTTTTCGACATTTCGGGTTCGGCGGTCAGCGCACAGAGCCAGCGGCTCAACGTGGTGGCCTCCAACCTGGCCAACGTCGACACAGTGGCCGGCCCGGACGGCAGCGCCTACAAGGCGCGCCAGGTGGTCTTCCAGACGGTGATGATGGATGCGCAGGGCCGCGCCGCCAGTGGCGAGATGGGCGACCCGGTGGCCGCCAGCGCTGGCGTCAAGGTCTCCACCGTGTCCGAGGACAACACCCCTGGCCGCAAGGTGCGCGACCCCAGCCACCCGGCGGCCGACGCCGACGGCTACGTCACCTACAGCAACGTCAACGCGGTGGAGGAGATGGTCAACATGATCTCCGCCTCGCGCTCGTACCAGAACAACATCGAAGTCATGAACACCGCCAAGAGCCTGCTGATGAAGACACTGCAGTTGGGCCAGGGCTGAACCTAGAAGGGTCTGAGCGATGAGCACTTCCATCACCTCGGCCACTGCGGCCAACAACTCGCTGAGCAGCCAGGTCACCAGCGCCACCGAGCAATCGGACCGTTTCATGAAGCTGCTGGTGGCGCAGATGCAGAACCAGGATCCGCTGAACCCGCTGGACAACGCGCAGCTGACCTCGCAGATGGCGCAGATCAGCACCGTCTCGGGCCTGGAGAAGCTCAATACGACCACCGCCACGCTGGGCAGTCTGTTCACCCAGATGCAGGCCATGCAGGGCGCCGCGCTGGTGGGCCGCGACGTCGCGGTCGAGGGCAACGAGCTGCGCATCCAGGGCGAACAGGCCGATGGCGGCTTCGAGCTGGCGGCGCGGGCCGACACCGTCAAGGTCGAGATCCTGGATGCCGGCGGGCAGGCGATCGACACCATCGAACTCAAGGGCCTGGAGGCCGGCCGGCACAGCTTCGACTGGAGCGTGCCGGAAGGCGCCCAGGGCCAGGCGCTGACCTTCAAGGTCACCGCCACCTCGGGTGACGTGGCGGTCAGCTCGATGACCCTGCAGCACGAGCGCATCAGTGCCGTGTCCACCTTCAACAACACGCTGGCCCTGGAACTGGCCAACGGCGACCGGGTGGCGTACGACGCCGTCTGGGCCTTCCTCTGAACTCCCTCTTTCGCACCAGGAGCACCCCATGAGCTTCCAGCAAGGCCTGTCCGGTCTGAACGTCTCGTCGAAGAACCTCGACGTCATCGGCAACAACATTGCCAACGCCAACACCTTCGGCTCCAAGGGCTCGCGCGCCGAGTTCGCCGACGTCTATGCGGCCGCGCTGGGCGGCACCGGCATCTCGCAGGTGGGCATCGGCGTGCGCCTGGCCACCGTGGCCCAGCAGTTCACGCAGGGCAACATCACCACCACCGACAACTCGATGGACCTGGCGATCAACGGCGGCGGCTTCTTCCAGATGACGGACGGGCGCAACCCGGTCACCTATTCGCGCAATGGCCAGTTCAAGGTGGACTCCGAGGGCTTCATCGTCAACAACGGCGGCCTGAAGCTGCTGGGCTATGCGGCCGACGCCGGCGGCACCATCCAGCCCGGCCAGGCCGTGCCGCTGCAGCTGCCCACCGGCGGCATTGAGCCGCATGCCTCCACCGAGATCGCGATGGAGTTCAACCTCGACTCGCGTCTGGCCACCACCGATACCGCCGCCCCTGGTGCACCGCGCATCGACTTCTCCAATGCCAGGACCTACAACAACGCCACCTCGGTGACGGTCTTCGATGCCAAGGGCCAGCCGGTGGCGCTGACCTACTACTTCCAGAAGGCGGCCGACGACCAATGGAACGTCTACATCACCGCCAACGGCGCCACCATCGGCGGCACGGCCGACGATCCGCAGCCGGTGGAGACCATGAGCTTCACGGCCGACGGCTCGACGCCCACGCCCGATTCGATCACGCTGGACGTGCCGGCCTCGACCAACGCGCAGGGCGCGATCACGCTGCCGATTCCGGGCATCGAGATCGATATCGCCGGTGCCACGCAGTATGGTTCGGCGTTCTCGGTGACCAACCTGGCACAGGACGGCTACTCGGCGGGCTCGCTGTCGAGCATCGCCTTTGACGCCAGCGGCGTGATCACCGCGCGCTACTCCAACGGCCAGTCCAAGTCCGCCGGCCAGCTGGAGCTGGCCACCTTCCGCAACAACCAGGGCCTGCAGCCGGTGGGTGGCAATGGCTGGCAGCGCACCTACTCGTCGGGCGACCCGGTGGTGGGCACGCCGGCCCAGGGCAACATGGGCGCGATCCAGGCCGGCGCGCTGGAAGAGTCGAACGTGGACCTGACCGGGGAGCTGGTCAACATGATCACCGCCCAGCGCAACTACCAGGCCAACGCGCAGACCATCAAGACCATGGACCAGGTCATGCAAACCCTGGTCAACCTCCGCTAATCCCCACTGAATCGGCTGGAGGCCCGCGATGGACCGCATGATCTACCTGTCGATGGCTGGTGCCAAGGCGGCGATGCACCGGCAGGAGGTGCTCTCGCACAACCTGGCCAACGTCAACACCACCGGCTTTCGCGAGGAAATGGCCGCGCTTCGCGCCGTGCCGGTGCGCGGCGACGGCGCGTCCACCCGTGTCTACTCGCTGGAGACCACGGTGGGCTACAAGCCTGACGCCGGCGCGGTCACGCAAACCAATCGCAACCTCGATGTGGCGATGAAGGGCAATGCCTGGATGGCGGTGCAGTCGCTGGAGGGCACCGAGGCCTACACCCGCGCGGGTGCGCTGGAGGTCAGCGCCGAGGGCCTGCTGGTCACCGTGGGCGGTCTGCAGGTCAATGGTGATGGCGGCCCGATCAACGTGCCTGCCAACGCCAGCGTCACGATCGCGCCGGACGGCACGGTCAGCGCGCTGACGCCCGGGCAGCCGCCGCAGGCGGTGGGCCGCATCAAGATGGTGACGCCCGAGCAGGCCTTCACCCGTGGCAACGACGGCCTGTTCCGCGCCCGCGACGGCAACGACCTGGACGCCGACCCCAACGCCCGCCTGCAGGACGGTGCGCTGGAGGGCTCCAACGTCAGCCCGGTGGAGACCATGGTGGCGATGATCACCGCCGCCCGCCAGTTCGAGCAGCAGATGAAGATGATCACCACCTCTGAGCGGCAGGAGCAGACGGCTGCGAAGCTGCTGTCGCCCAATGGCATGTGAGCCTGGCCTGGCCTGCGGCTGAGTCAGTGCAGCGCTGACGGTCGCGCCGCTGCGGCCAGCGCCAGGTCGAGCAACGCCAGGCCCTCGTCCACCTCGGCCGCCGTGCTGTTCAGGCGCGGCATGAAACGCAGGCAGTGCGGCCGCGCGGCATTGATCAGCAGGCCGTGTCCTTTTGCATCAGCATTGTGAATGGCATACACTTTTAGCTCCGGATTGCGTTTGAGCATTTCCATCACAGTTGAGAAAATATCTTGTGGATAGCCATCAATACTCAGAACAGCACAGTTGTTTTCAA
>JAFLDI010000338.1 GCA_017302485.1 Burkholderiales bacterium
TGGCCGGCTTTGGTGGCGACGGCAGCGTCCGCCTGGCGCAGGGCGACGCCAGCGCCACGCCGCGGCCGGGCGCTGGCGGCCTGCTGGCGGGCGCCCTGTCCACGACCCCCGATGCCGCGCCCCCCGCTCCAGTGGGCGAATCCGACCGCATCGACCGCCTGCTGCGAGATGGCCGCTGGGGCCCCACTGTCGGAGCCTTCTTCGTCATGGGGCTGCTGCTGGCGTTCACGCCTTGCGTGCTGCCCATGCTGCCCATCCTGTCGTCGGTGATCGCCGGACAAGGCCAGGTGTCGCGCCGCCGCAGCTTTGCCCTGGCGGTGGCGTACTCGCTGGGCATGGCCCTGGTCTACACCGCGCTGGGCGTGGCCGCCGGACTGGCCGGCGAAGGCCTGGCCGCGGCCCTGCAGACCCCCTGGGTGCTGGTCAGCTTCGCTGCCCTGCTGGTGGCCTTCTCGCTGGCGATGTTCGATGTCTACGAGCTGCGCCTGCCCAGCGCGCTGCATGACCGGCTGCATGGTGCGTCGGCCCGGCTGCCGGGCGGACGATTTGCCGGCGTCTTCCTGATGGGCGGCCTGTCTGCCCTGATCGTCAGCCCCTGCGTCAGCGCGCCGCTGGCCGGCGCCCTGGTCTTCCTCAGCCAGACGGGGGATGTGGTGCTGGCTGGCAGCGCCTTGTTCGCGCTGGCCTGTGGCATGAGCGTGCCGTTGCTGGTGCTGGGCGCCTCTGCCGGGGCCTGGCTGCCGCGCTCAGGTGCGTGGATGCATGCCGTCAAGCACTTCTTCGGCCTGCTGCTGCTGGCCACGGCGCTCTACCTGGTGCAACCGGTGCTGCCGGCCTGGGCGGCGCTGGCTGGCTGGGGCGCGCTGCTGCTGGTCACCGGTTTCATGCTGCGGCCGTTCGATGCCCACCCGCACAGCGGCGCGCCGCGCGTGTGGGTGCAGCGTGCCGCCGGCATTGCCGCCCTCACGCTGGGCGTCTCGCAACTGGTCGGCGCCGCTTCCGGTGGCCGCGATCCGCTGCAGCCGCTCGGCCATTTCGCAGGTGGTGGCACCGTGGCCACCAGCGCGCTGCCCTGGCAGCCGGTGCGCAGCGTGGCCGAACTCGATGCCGCACTGGCCAATGCCGGCCGGCCGGTGATGCTGGACTTCTACGCCGACTGGTGCGTCAGCTGCAAGGAGATGGAGCGATTCACCTTCACCGACGCCGCGGTGCGCCAGCGCCTGGCCGGCGCCTTGCTGCTCAAGGCCGACGTCACCGCCAACAGTGCCGACGACCGCGCGCTGCTCAAGCGCTTCAACCTGTTCGGCCCGCCCGGCACGATCTTCTTCGATGCCCAAGGGCGCGAGCAGGCCGGCACGCGGGTGGTGGGCTTCGAGGATGCCCGCCGCTTCGAGGCCACGCTGCAGCGCGCCGGCCTCTGAAACTTTCTCGTCCAGCCTGGACGGTGATGGCCGATCCATGCTATAGTGCTAGCTTCAGTCGCGGGGTGGAGCAGTCTGGTAGCTCGTTGGGCTCATAACCCAAAGGTCGCAGGTTCAAATCCTGCCCCCGCAACCACTGAAGACCATGCTTGAAGCCCGCGCAACGCGGGCTTTGTCGTTTCCGGGCCGACCGCGCGGCGCTGCGCGGGTTCCCCCGTCCAGGGTGCCGATCACGCGCTTCATCGGGCGATTTGCGCGTTTGGTCGGCCTGGCGCAGCCACGGCGCCCGGGATGCGGCAGCATGCGACCCATGCTGAACATCCGCGACCTCACCCACGTCTACCCCAACGGAGTGCGCGCGCTCGATGGGGTTTCGCTCGACATCCCGGCCGGCATGTTCGGTCTGCTCGGGCCCAATGGCGCCGGCAAGAGCAGCCTGATGCGCTGCCTGGCCACGCTGCAGATTCCCAGCCAGGGATCGATCCGCTTTGGCGACCTCGACGTGCTGGCGCAGCCCGAGGCACTGCGCGCCACGCTGGGCTACCTGCCGCAGGATTTCGGCGTCTACCCGCGCGTCTCGGCCGAGGACCTGCTGGAGCACCTGGCGGTGCTCAAGGGGGTGGCCGGCCGCGGCGAGCGGCGCGATACCGTCGAATCCCTGCTGCGCCAGGTCAACCTGTGGGATGCCCGCAAGAAGGCGGTGGCCGGCTACTCCGGCGGCATGCGCCAGCGCTTCGGCATCGCACAGGCGCTGATCGGTCAGCCGAGGCTGATCATTGTCGACGAGCCCACCGCCGGCCTCGACCCCGAGGAGCGCAACCGCTTCAACAACCTGCTGGCCGAGATCGGCGAGCAGGTGGTGGTGATCCTGTCCACCCACATCGTCGATGACGTCACCGACCTGTGCCCGCGCACCGCCATCCTGGTGGGCGGGCGCATCGTCGAGAGCGGCACACCCAGCCACCTGATCGCCCAGCTGGCTGGCCGCATCTGGCAGGCCGACATCGACAAGTCCGAACTGGCCGCCGCCCGCCAGCGCCATGCGGTGATCGCCACGCGTCTGCGTGCCGGGCGCACCGTGATCCGTGCGCTGGTGCAGCCCGGCGAGGGCAGCCCGGGCACCGGCTTTGCGCCGGCCGAACCCACGCTGGAGGACGTCTACTTCGCGACGCTGCATCGCCAGCGTGCCGAGGCGGCGGCCCTGGAGCGCTGAGATGGGGGCCTCGTTCTTCAGCGCAGTGGCGCGCTTCGAGTGGCGCTACCAGCTGCGCAGTCCGGTGTTCTGGGTGGGCTTCGCGCTGTTCTTCCTGCTGACCTTCGGCGCCACCACGGTGGATCAGATCCAGATCGGCAGCAAGGGCAACGTCAACCTCAATTCGCCCTTCGCCATCGTGCAGACGCTGGCGGTGATGAGCCTGTTCGCCATCTTCATCGTGGTGGCCATGGTCGCCGGCACGGTGCTGCGCGACGACGAGACCGGCTTTGCCCCCATCCTGCGCAGCACACGGCTGGGCAAGGGCGCCTACCTGGGCGGGCGCTTCACCGGCGCGATGGCTGCGGCGCTGCTGGTGCTGGCCTCGGTGCCGCTGGGCATTGCCGTGGGCGCGCTGATGCCCTGGCTCGACGCCGAGAAGCTCGGTCCCTTCGTTCCGGGCCACTACCTGTGGGCACTGTTCGTCATCGGCCTGCCGACGCTGGTGATCATCGGCGCCGCCTTCTTCGCGCTGGCCACCGCCACGCGCTCGATGATGTGGACCTATGTGGGCGCGGTGGCGCTGCTGGTGCTGTACTTTGTCTCGCGCGGGCTGCTGCGCAACATGGAGCGCGACACCATCGCCGCGCTGGCCGACCCCTTCGGCTTGTCGGCGCTGGGCATCGTCACCAAGTACTGGACCGCCGCGGACCGCAACACCCGCCTGCCCGAGCTGTCGGGCCTGCTGCTCGCCAACCGCCTGATCTGGCTGGGGCTGGGTGGGCTGCTGTTCGCACTGACGGCCTGGCGATTCCGCTTTGAACAGCGCGCGGCCAAGGTGGCCGTGACAGCTGCCGAGTCACCGGCCAGCGCGGCGGCGGCCACAACTCGGCCACTGCCGCTGCCCCGCCAGGACGCGGCCACCCGCCGCGCGCAGTTCATGGCACTGGCGCGCTTCGATATGGCCTTTGTGTTCCGCAGTCCGGCCTTCTTCGTGCTGCTGTTCATCGGCGTGCTCAACGCCGGAGGCAGCGCCTGGTTCAGCAACGAGTGGTATGGCAGCGGGGCCTACCCAGTGACGCGGCTGATGGTGGAAGCGCTGCAGGGCGCGTTCACGCTGATGCCGATCATCATCGCGATCTATTACGGCGGCGAGCTGGTCTGGCGCGACCGCGAGCGGCGCATGCACGAGATCGTTGACGCCACCGCCGCACCCGGCTGGACCCATCTGGTGCCCAAGATCGCCGCCATCGCGCTGGTGCTGCTGGCCACCTCGCTGGTGGCCATGCTGACCGGCATGGCGGTACAGCTGGCCAAGGGCTACACGCAGCTGCAGCCGCTGTCGTACCTGCTGTGGTTCGTCGCGCCCACGGTGCTGTTGTCGTTGCAGCTGGCGGTGCTGTCGGTGTTCGTGCAGGTGCTGGTGCCGCAGAAGTTCATCGGCTGGGGCCTGATGCTGCTGCAGGTGGTGGCGGCCATTGCGCTGGCCTCGGCCGGCTTCGAGCACAACCTCTACAACTTTGCCGGCACACCGCCGGTGCCGCTGTCGGACATGAGCGGCATGGCGCGCTTCTGGATCGGCATGGCCTGGTACCAGCTGTACTGGAGCGCCTTCGCGCTGCTGCTGGCGGTTGGGGCCCACGCCTTCTGGCCGCGCGGTCAGGGCGGCACCTTGCGCCAGC
>JAFLDI010000339.1 GCA_017302485.1 Burkholderiales bacterium
AGTTGAAGTGGCCGACGATCTCGCGCGCGCAGGGGTCGAGCAGCAGCTTGTGCGGGTTGAAGCGGTGGCCCTGCTCGGGCTGGTAGGGGCCGTGCGCGCGCAAGCCATAGACCAGGCCTGGCCCGACGCCGGGCAGGAAGCCGTGGAAGACCTGGTCATAGGGCCCGTGCAGGCGGTAGCGCCTGAGTTCGCGCGTGCCGCTGGCGTCGAACACGCACAGCTCGATGGCCTCGGCGTGCTGCGAGAACACCGCGATGTTGACGCCGCCGTCGCGCGCCAGCGCGCCCATCGGCTCGGGGCGACCCTCCAGCAGTGCCGATGGCAGGTGCACGTTCATGCGGGCACCAGCACGAGTGTGGACAGCGGCGGCAGCGTCAGCACCACCGAACGCGACCGGCCCGTTGCCGGCTGGTCCTGCACCGGCAGCGTCTGGCCGGCGTTGCCCAGGTCGCTGCCACCGTACACCGCGGCGTCGCTGTTGAGCACCTCGCGCCAGGCGCCAGCACCCTCCGGCACGCCCAGCCGGTAGCCGGGCCGCGGCACCGGCGTGAAGTTGCAGACCACGATGGCCTGGCGGCCCTGGCCGTCGCGGCGCACCCAGGCGAAGACCGAGGTCTCGCGCTCGTCCACCGCCAGCCACTCGAAGCCGGCGGGGTCGCAGTCCAGCGCATGCAGCGCGGGCTCGGCGCGGTACAGGCGGTTGAGGTCGGCTACCCAGCGCTGGATGCCGGCATGGCGCGGCTGGCCCAGCAGCCCCCAGGGCAGCTCGGCATCGTGGTTCCATTCCGTGGGCTGGCCGAACTCCTGGCCCATGAACAGCAGCTTCTTGCCCGGGTGGCCCCACATGAAGCCGTAGTAGGCACGCAGGTTGGCGCTGCGCTGCCAGTCGTCACCGGGCATCTTGCGCCACAGCGAGCCCTTGCCGTGCACCACCTCGTCGTGCGAGAGCGCCAGCACGAAGGCCTCGCTGAAGGCATAGACCAGGCCGAAGCTCATCTTGTCGTGGTGCCAGCGGCGGTGCACCGGGTCCTCACGCAGGTAGGCCAGCGTGTCGTGCATCCAGCCCATGTTCCACTTGTAGTGGAAACCCAGACCGCCATCGAAGGTGGGGGCCGAGACCTTGGGGAAGGCGGTGGACTCCTCGGCAAACAGCAACGCGCCGGGCGCGTGCTCGCCCAGCACCTCGGCGGTGCGGCGCAACAGCGCGATCGCCTCCAGGTTCTCGCGCCCGCCGTGGGCATTGGGCACCCATTCGCCGGCCGGCCGGCTGTAGTCGCGGTA
Organism: Burkholderiales bacterium; assembly: GCA_017302485.1. Taxonomy (GTDB): domain Bacteria; phylum Pseudomonadota; class Gammaproteobacteria; order Burkholderiales; family Burkholderiaceae_C; genus Ideonella. The sequence continues at coordinate 1,282 of JAFLDI010000339.1, forward strand.
GAGCATCGAGGCCACCGCATCGACCCGCAGGCCGTCGATGCCGAAGCGCTCGATCCAGTACAGCGCGCTGCCGAGCAGGAAGTTGCGCACCTCCACGCGGCCGAAGTTGTAGATCAGTGTGTTCCAGTCGCGGTGGTAGCCCTCGCGCGGGTCGGCGTACTCGTAGAGCGCCGTGCCGTCGAACTGCGCCAGGCCATGAGCGTCGGTGGGGAAGTGCGCCGGCACCCAGTCGAGCACCACGCCCAGGCCGTGGGCATGGCAGGCGTCGACGAAGCGCTGGAAGGCCTCGGGGCCGCCGAAGCGGGCGGTGGGCGCGTACAGGCCCAGGGTCTGGTAGCCCCAGCTGCCATCGAAGGGGTGCTCGGTGATCGGCAGCAGCTCGATGTGGGTGAAGCCCAGGCCGGCCACATAGGCGGGCAGCGCGTCGGCCAGTTCGTCCCAGTCGTGCCAGCGGCCGTCGGGGTGGCGGCGCCAGCTGCCGGCGTGCAGTTCGTAGACGCTGATCGGCTGCGCGCGGGTGTCGGCCAACTGGCGCTCGGAGGCACGTTCGCGCCGCGGCGGCAGCGGGGCGACGATGCTGGCGGTGCCAGGGCGCAGCTCCGCGGCGCGGGCATAGGGGTCGGCCTTCAAGGGCAGCAAGCGGCCGTCCGCGCCGACGATCTCGAACTTGTAGTGGTCGCCCGCGCCCGCCGCAGGAATGAACAGCTCCCACACCCCGGTGCTGCCGCGCGAGCGCATCGGGTGACGCCGGCCGTCCCAGGCGTTGAAGTCGCCCACCACGCTGACCCGCCGCGCATTGGGCGCCCAGACGGCGAAGCGGGTGCCGATCAGCGCGTCAGGGCCCTCGCCCAGCGTCATCGGATGCGCGCCCAGCATCTCGAAGGGCCGCAGGTGCGATCCTTCGGCGAAGTAGTGCAGGTCGGCATCCGGCAGCAGCGGGCCGATGGCGTAGGGGTCGGCCAGCACGCTGGTGCCGCCGTGGTCCCAGGTGATGCGCAGCCGGTAATCGAAGCGGGTCTTGCGGCGCGGCACCAGGCCCTCGAACAGCACCGTGCCCGCGCGCGCCGGCAGGCTGGCCACCCGGCGGCCGGTGCCCACCGCCAGCACCTCCACCGCCACCGCGCCGGGCAGCAGTGCCCGCACCCACAGCTGGCCTTCGACGTCGGCGTGCAGGCCCAGCACGGCAAAGGGATCGGGGTGCTCGGCGCGCAGCAGCGCCTGGGCGTCGTGGTCGGTCGGCATCGTGGGGTGGTTCCTCAGCGGGCCGGGGGAGCCCAGACCTCGCGCAGATAGTCGCCGATGGTACGGTCGGCGCTGAAGCCCCCCATGCCGGCGATGTTGCGCAGCGCGCAGGTGGCCCAGGCGGACGGGTCGCGCCACAGCGCGTCGACGCGCGCCTGGGCGGCCAGGTAGCTGTCGAAGTCGGCCATCAGCAGGTAGGGATCGTGCTGCAGCAGCGGCTGCAGCAGCTCGCGGTGGCGCTGCGGATCGCCGTGCGCGAACGCGCCCTGGCCGATGGCCTCCACCACCTGCTGCAGCACGCGGCTGCCCTCCACATACAGGCGGGGGTCGTAGCCCAGGGCCTTGATGCGTGCCGCCTCGTCGGCGCGCAGGCCGAAGACGAACATCTGGTCCTCGCCCATGGCCTGCGCCATCTCGATGTTGGCACCATCCCAGGTGCCGATGGTCAGTGCGCCATTGAGCGCGAACTTCATGTTGCCGGTACCGCTGGCCTCGGTGCCGGCGGTGCTGATCTGCTCGGACAGGTCGGCCGCCGGGATGATCAGCTCGGCCAGGCTGACGCTGTAGTTGGGCAGGAAGACGAGCTTGAGCCGGTCACCCACGCGCGGGTCGCTGTTGACCACCCGCGCCACGTCATGGATCAGCGCGATCACGCCCTTGGCCGCACGGTAGGCCGAGGCCGCCTTGCCGGCGAACACCACCACCCGCGGCACCCAGTCGGCGCCGGGGTCGGCGACGATGGCCTGGTAGCGCGCGATCACCTGCAGCAGGTTGAGCAGCTGGCGCTTGTACTCGTGGATGCGCTTGATCTGCACGTCGAACAGCGCGTCCTCGTGCACCGTGATGCCCAGCTCCTGGCGGATGTGCCCGGCCAGGCGCGCCTTGGCGGCGCGCTTGACGCGCAGGAACTCGGCGCCGATGCGCTTGCCACCCGCCTTGGCGCGCAGCGCGCCCAGGGCCGACAGGTCCTCGCGCCACTCGGCGCCGATGTGCTTGTCCAGCAGCGCGGCCAGGCCCGGGTTGGCCTGCACCAGCCAGCGCCGGGGCGTGACCCCGTTGGTGACGTTGAGGAAGCGCCCGGGCCACAGCTGGGCGTAGTCGGCGAACAGCGTGTCGACCATCAGCTGCGAATGCAGCGCCGACACGCCATTGACCTTGTGCGAGGCCACCACCGCCACCGCCGCCATGCGCAGGCGGCGTTCGCCGCCGTGGTGGGCATGGCCCTCGTCGATCAGCGACATGCGCGCGACACGGGCCTCGTCGCCGGGGAAGCGCGCGCGCACCTCGTCGAGGAAGCGGTGGTTGATCTCGTAGGCGATCGCCAGATGGCGCGGCAGCAGGCGCTCGACCAGGTCCAGCGGCCAGGTCTCCAGTGCCTCGGGCATCAGGGTGTGGTTGGTGTAGCTGACCGCCTGGTGGGTGACCTGCCAGGCCTCGTCCCAGCCCAGGCCATGCTCGTCGAGCAGCAGGCGCATCAGCTCCAGCGGCGCCAGCGCGGGGTGGGTGTCGTTCAGGTGCACGGCGTTGGCGCGGCCGAAGTGGTGCATGTCGCCGCCCTCACGCAGGTGGCGCGCCAGCATGTCCTGCAAGGAGGCGCTGACCAGCAGGAACTCCTGGCGCAGGCGCAGCTCGCGGCCGGCGGGGGTGCTGTCGTCCGGGTAGAGCACCCAGTTCAGGCGCTCGGCGGCCAGGCGCTGGCTGCCGGCCTGGGC
>JAFLDI010000034.1 GCA_017302485.1 Burkholderiales bacterium
CGGGCAGGTAGTTCTCGAACAGGTAAACCAGGATGTCGATCATTGGTCGAGTTGGTGAGTGGAACGTAAAACGTCAGGCTGGAGGCGCGTTGCGGAGGAGGGTAGCTGTCACGATTCTAGTGGAGTTCCCACCAGGCGCGGCGGTAGCGCGGCATGGTGGCGTCGGGGGCCTCGCGCTGGTAGTGCGCGAAGGCCTCGAAGATGGCCTGTGAGTCACCGCGCTGCAGCGGCAGGCCGAGGATGGTGCGCAGGATCACGTCGGCGGTGACGTGGGTGGTTTCGTGTTCGATGTTGAGCGCGCGTCCGTCGGCCTGCGGTGCCAGGCGCTCGACCAGCGCCAGCACGGCGTCGTGCATCGGCGCGAACGCATGGCTCATGCGGGTGCGCTCGAAGGCAGGCTCCAGCAGGCGGCGCTGGCGTGCCCAGGTGGCGCCGTTCGAGGTGAAGATGCTGACCCCCAGCAACGGCTCAAGCAGGTCATGCATGAAGCGGTGCTTGGGGTAGCTGGCGGCCTCGTCCACCAGCACCTGGCGCACGGCAGCCGGGTCGTTGACGATGCGCACCGCCTGGCCGGCCACCCGGCGCCGACCCATCAGCATGCGGTAGGAGCCCTCGCTCAACTGGGACAGCAGGTTTCCGCGCTGGGTCAGCCATCGCCACCAGCGCGTCCAGGGGCGGCGCACCGGGGCCGGGTAGTGGGGGCAGGGATGGCTCATGCGTGAAGGCGGCGATTCTGCCAGCCCGCTTCGGTGGGCCCAGAAAAAACGGCGCACGGACCGCGAAGTCCGTGCGCCGTCGGGGCGCTTGGGTGGCGGCTCACGCTGCCACCGGGGCGCGACCGGGACTTACATGCCCATGTCCATGCCGCCCATGCCACCCATGCCGCCGCCCGGCATGGCCGGTGCGTCTTCCTTGGGGGCTTCGGCGACCATGCACTCGGTGGTCAGCATCAGCGAGGCGACCGAGGCGGCGTTCTGCAGCGCGGTGCGCGTGACCTTGGTCGGGTCCAGGATGCCCATCTCGATCATGTCGCCGTAGGTGTCGTTGGCGGCATTGAAGCCGTGGTTGCCGGTACCGGCCAGCACGGCATTGACCACCACGCTCGGCTCGCCACCGGCGTTGGCGACGATCTCGCGCAGCGGGGCTTCGATGGCCTTCAGCACCAGCTTGATGCCAGCGTCCTGGTCGGCGTTGTCGCCGTGGATGACACCAGCGGCCTGACGGGCACGCAGCAGGGCCACGCCGCCACCGGCGACGATGCCTTCTTCAACGGCGGCACGGGTGGCGTGCAGCGCGTCTTCCACGCGGGCCTTCTTTTCCTTCATCTCGACTTCGGTGGCGGCACCGACCTTGATGACGGCCACGCCGCCGGCCAGCTTGGCCACGCGCTCCTGCAGCTTCTCGCGGTCGTAGTCGGAGGTGGCTTCCTCGATCTGGATGCGGATCTGCTTGACGCGGGCTTCGATGTCGCCAGCGGCACCGGCGCCGTCGATGATCGTGGTGTTTTCCTTGGCCACTTCGACGCGCTTGGCCTGACCCAGGTCGGTCAGTTGCACCTTCTCGAGCGACAGGCCCACTTCCTCGGCGATGACCTTGCCACCGGTCAGGATGGCGATGTCTTCCAGCATGGCCTTGCGGCGGTCGCCAAAGCCCGGGGCCTTGACGGCGACGACCTTCAGGATGCCGCGGATGGTGTTGACCACCAGGGTGGCCAGCGCTTCGCCATCGACTTCTTCAGCGATGATCAGCAGCGGACGGCCGGCCTTGGCGACGGCTTCCAGCGTCGGCAGCAGGTCACGGATGTTGCTGATCTTCTTGTCGTACAGCAGGACAAACGGGTTGTCCAGCAGGGCGGCCTGCTTCTCGGGGTTGTTGATGAAGTAGGGCGACAGGTAGCCGCGGTCGAACTGCATGCCTTCGACGACATCCAGCTCGTTGTTCAGGCTCTTGCCGTCTTCGACGGTGATGACGCCTTCCTTGCCGACCTTGTCCATCGCCTCGGCGATGATGCCGCCGACGTCGGCGTCGGAGTTGGCCGAGATCGTGCCGACCTGGGCGATTTCCTTCGAGGTGGTGGTGGCCTTGGAGGCCTTCTTCAGCTCGGCGACCAGGGCGGAGACCGCCTTGTCGATGCCGCGCTTCAGATCCATCGGGTTCATGCCGGCGGCCACGTACTTCATGCCTTCGCGCACGATGGCCTGGGCCAGCACGGTGGCGGTGGTGGTGCCGTCACCGGCGTTGTCGCTGGTCTTGGAAGCGACTTCCTTGACCATCTGGGCGCCCATGTTCTGGAGCTTGTCCTTCAGCTCGATTTCCTTGGCCACCGAGACACCGTCCTTGGTGACGGTGGGGGCGCCGAACGAGCGCTCGAGGACCACGTTGCGACCCTTGGGGCCCAGCGTGACCTTGACCGCGTTGGCCAGGATGTTCACGCCTTCGACCATGCGGTGACGGGCGTCAGCGCCGAAGACAACGTCTTTTGCTGCCATGTTGATTTCTCCGAATTCAGGGGTTCAGTTCAGGATGCAAAGGGCGCGCGGGGATCAGCGCTCGACGACCGCGAACAGGTCGTCTTCCTTCATGACCAGCAGCTCTTCGCCATCGACCTTGACGGTCTGGCCCGAGTACTTGCCGAACAGCACCCGGTCACCGACCTTGATGTTCAGGGCGACGAAGTCACCCTTGTCGTTGCGCTTGCCCGGGCCGACGGCCAGCACCTCACCCTGGTCGGGCTTCTCGGCGGCGTTGTCGGGGATGACGATGCCCGAGGCGGTCTTGGTTTCGTTCTCCAGGCGCTTGACGATCACGCGATCGTGCAACGGACGAAGCTTCATTGCATCTCCTAAATACGTTGGCAATGTGGACAATCTGAGCGTTCAGTGAATGTGAGCGCTCAATCACTTCAGGCGGTCCGGCGCGGCGCGAGGCCTGGCAGCCGGTACTAGCACTCGGCTTGCCTGAGTGCTAGCAAGCATTATAGGGCGGGGTGCCGGGCTTTCAAGAGGCCTGATGCCACAAAGGGCTGCGCCTCAGTCCTGCGCCTCGTCCTGGTCTTCGGTGCTGGGCGGCGCCTCGACGCGGTAGGCCTCGTTGGCCCAGGCGCCGAAATCCTGACCCTGGCAGCGGGCACTGCAGAAGGGGCGGAAGGGGTTGGTGGCCGCGTACACCGTGGTCTCGCCGCAGTTCGGGCAGGTGACCTCCAGCGGCCGAGGGGGGGTGGTTCTCATCGGGGCGGCAAGGGGGCTCAGGTGCACAGCGCCAGATCGAAATCAACGTCCTGGCCCAGTGGGCGCAGCCGGCCATCGGCGTCGGCGCGCATCAGGCGCACCGAGACCATCAGCCGGTGGCCGGTGATCTCGGGGACGATGTCGACATCGGTGTCCAGCCGCAGGCGCAGCAACTGGTAGGTGCGTCCTTGCGGCAGGCTCTGCTGGTACTGCCCTGCCTGGGCCACCACCCGGTGCGGCACGCCGCTGTCGCGCAGCAGGCCCAGCAGCAGGCGCAGGCCATCGGCCAGGGGCTGCAGGGTTTCCAGCCAGCGGGCCAGGTCGGCCTGGCGACGGGGCGCCGGGTGCTGCTGCCAGGCGTAGTAGCCGGGCAGGTCGAAGCTGCAGGTGCCGCCGGGAATGCTGATGCGGCTGCGCACGCTGGTCAGCCAGTCGTTGGTGGTCAGCGCCTGACCGGCCTTGCCTGCCACCGCGTTCAACGCCTGGAAGGCCTGGTCGATGCGCCCGACCACCTCGTCGAGCGCCACCTCGGACACGTGCGGGTTGCCGCGGTAGCTCTGGAACTGGGCCTTGTGGCGTTCCAGTTCCTTGAGCAGGTCGGATTTCAGGTCGGCCCGGGCCGCGACGTCCATGATCTCGAACATCGTGGCCAGCGCGAAGTGGTGGTCGATCGCTTCACTGCGTGCAGCAAGCACATCGAGCCTGCCGAACAGCTGCTCCAGCCGCAACATGGTGCGGATGCCTTCGTTGAACGGGTATTCGTACAGGACCAAGGTGGCAGTTCCGGTGCGGCAAGGCAATCGCTGGATTGTTTCACACCTGGGCTGCGGGCCAGCCCCACAGCTGCCACAGGGCGCCCACTTCAGCGTCCAGACCGCTCAGGTCGAGGTTCTGGTTGACGATCACCGCGTCGGCGATGGCGCGGCGCTGCTCGCGCCGGGCCTGCTGGGCGATCACCGCGCGCACCTGGGCCTCGGGCCAGCCGCTACGCGTCTGCACGCGCGCGATCTGCACGGCCTCGTCACAGTCAATCACCAGCACGCGGTCGACCTGGCGGCGCCAGTGTTCGCCGCGTTCGGTCAGCAGCGGCACGTCGAAGACCACCGGTCGCCCGGGCGCTGCGCACGCCGCGCCGGCCCAGGTCCGGGTGCCAATCATCGGGTGCAGGATGGCCTCCAGGCGCTGACGCTGCGTGGGGTCGGCAAAGACCTGCTCGCGCATCCAGGTGCGGTCCAGCGCACCGTCGGTACCCACGGCCGCGGCACCAAAGACCTCGACGATGGCCGGCAGCGCAGCGCCGCCCGGGCCGGTCAGCTCGCGCGCGATCGCATCGGTGTCAACCACCAGTGCGCCACGCGCCGCCAGTGCACGCGCCACGGTGCTCTTGCCACTGCCGATGCCGCCGGTCAGACCGAGCGTCGGCCCGGTGTGCGGGGTCACTGGCCAATCCACCCCAGCACGCGCTGGGTGCCGAGCAGGATGACGGCAATGCCGCCACCAGCAAGGAAGGGCCCGAAGGGCATGGGGCGGCCGCTGCCCAGCCGTCCACTGAGCTTCAGGCCGATGCCCACCGCCGCACCGATGCACGAGGACATCAACACGATCGGCAGGATGGCTTGCCAGCCCAGCCAGGCGCCAAGCGCGGCCAGCAGCTTGAAATCGCCGTGCCCCATGCCTTCCTTGCCGGTCACCAGTTTGAACAGCCAGTAGACCGACCACAGCGACAGATAGCCGGCCACCGCACCGGCCACTGCGCTGGACAGCGGCACGGTCCAGCCGGCAGAGGCGGCCAGCAGTCCGCCCCACAGAAGCGGCAGCGTGAGGCTGTCGGGCAGCAGCATGGTGTCCAGATCGATCGCCGTCAGCGCCACCAGCGTGGCCAGCACCGCACACCAGGCCAGGCTGACCGGCACCGGGCCGTAGCGCCAGGCGGCCAGTGCGAACAGGATGGCGGTGATCAGCTCCACCAGCGGGTAGCGCACAGCAATGCCTGTGCCACAGGCTGAACAACGGCCCCGCAACGCCAGCCAGGACAGCAGCGGCAGGTTCTCGTACCAGCGGATCCGGTGACCGCAGGCCGGGCAGGCCGAGGCAGGCCGCGACAGGCTGTAGGCCGGCAGGGCCTCGATCGCACGCTCCAGCTCCGAGGCCAGCGGTGCGGCGGCCTTGGGCAGGGCCCGCCCGGTGAGGCGCTGCCAGGACTCGCCGTCAGCCAGCTGCGCGACGCTGTCGTGCCACCATTGCCGCTCCATGATGCGCGGCAGGCGGTGGATCACCACGTTGAGGAAACTGCCGATGCACAGACCGAGCAGACCCAGCACCCACGGCGACAGCCAGAGGGGGTCGATGCCAGACAGGGACATGGGCGGTCAGACCACCTGGCCGAGCTTGAAGATGGGCAGGTACATCGCCACCACGATGCCGCCGATCAGCGTGCCGAGGAAGACGATGATGATGGGCTCGAGCAGCGAGGACAGGCCCTTGACCATCTCGTCGACCTCGTCCTCGTAGAAGTCGGCTGCCTTGGACAGCATGGCGTCGAGCGAGCCGGACTCCTCGCCGATCGCGGCCATCTGCAGCACCATGTTCGGGAACACGCCGGTGGTCGACATCGAGGTGGTCAGGCCGGAGCCCGCTGCCACGTCACGCTGGATCTGTTCGGTGGCGCGTGAATAGATGACGTTGCCGGCTGTGCCGCCCACCGAGTCCAGCGCTTCGACCAGCGGCACACCCGCGGCGAACATGGTGGACAGGGTGCGGGTCCAGCGGGCGATCACCGACTTGCGGATCAGGTCACCAAACACCGGCAGACGCAGCAGCAGCCGATCCATGACGAACTGGAGACCTTCGGAGCGCTTCCAGGTGCGGTAGAAGATGTAGCCGCCGCCGAAGAGGGTGCCGAAGATCACCCACCAGTAGCTGACGAAGAACTTGCTCATCGCGATCACCAGCATCGTCGGCGCGGGCAGTTCGGCGCCAAAGGAGGCAAACACCTGCTCGAAGGACGGGATCACGAAGATCATGATGATCGTGACCACAATGAAGGCCACCACCAGCACCGCGATCGGGTACATCAGGGCCGACTTCACCTTCTGCTTGATCGCCAGGATCTTCTCCTGGTACTGCGCCAGCCTGGCCAGCAGTTCCTCCAGGATGCCGCCGGCCTCACCGGCCTCGACCAGGTTGCAGTACAGGGCGTCGAAGTACTTGGGATGGCGGCGGAAGGCCGAAGACAGGCTGGTGCCGGTCTCGACATCGGCACGGATGTCGAGCAGCAGGCGCGTCAGCCGAGGGTTGGGGCTGCCGCGGCCGACGATGTCGAAAGCCTGCAGCAGGGGCACACCCGCCTTCATCATGGTCGCCAGCTGACGGGTGAAGGTGGCAATGTCGCGCTGGCCGATGGAGCGGCCACCGCTGGAGCGGCGCTTCTTGATCTTGGTGACCAGGATGCCCTGCCGACGCAGGCTGGCGCTGACGGCGGCCTCACCCGCCGAGCGGAGTTCGCCCCGAACCACCTTGCCGGCGCGGTCCTTGCCCTCCCACTCGAAGATGAACTCCTGAACCCTGGCTGTTGCTGCTGCAGTGGCCATCGCGCCTCCGGCTGTCTCGTGTTGCGGTCGGATTATTCGTTGGTCGAGGCGATCACTTCCTCGAGCGTGGTGACACCCAGTTTCACCTTGACCAGGCCCGATTGGCGCAGGTCGCGCACGCCTTCGCGGCGGGCCTGGGTGGCCAGATCGGTGGACGAGCCCTGGTTGAGGATCAACTGCTGGATCTCATCGGAGATCGGCATGGCCTGGTAGATGCCCACCCGGCCGCGGTACCCGTTGTTGCAACTGGCACAACCCACCGCCTTGTAGGGGCGCCAGCCGCCTTCCAGGTCGGCCTCGGAGAAGCCGGCATCGAGCATGGCTTCGCGCGGATAGTCCACGGGCGTCTTGCAGTTCTCGCACAGCCGGCGCACCAGGCGCTGCGCGGTGATCAGCAGCACGCTGGCCGCGATGTTGAAGGGCGCCACGCCCATGTTGAGCAGGCGGGTCAGCGTCGACGGGGCATCGTTCGTGTGCAGCGTGGACAGCACCAGGTGGCCGGTCTGCGCAGCCTTGATGGCGATGTCCGCGGTTTCCAGATCGCGGATTTCGCCGACCATGATGATGTCAGGATCCTGGCGCAGGAAGGCCTTCAGGGCCGATGCGAAGTTCAGGCCAGCCTTGTCGTTGACGTTGACCTGGTTGATGCCGGGCAGGTTGATTTCGGCCGGATCCTCGACCGTGGAGATGTTGACCCCCGGCTGGTTCAGCAGGTTCAGGCAGGTGTAGAGCGACACCGTCTTGCCGGAGCCGGTCGGGCCGGTGACCAGCACCATGCCGTACGGGCGGCGCACCGCATTCAGCAGCCGGCTCTTCTCTTCGGGCTCGTAGCCCAGCGCCTCGATGCCCAGCTTGGCACTGGAGGAATCGAGGATACGGATGACGATCTTCTCGCCGAACAGCGTGGGCAGGGTGCTGACCCGGAAGTCGATAGAGCGGTTGCCGAAGCGCAGCTTCATGCGACCGTCCTGCGGCACGCGCTTCTCGGCGATGTCCAGGCGCGAGATGACCTTGATCCGCGACGCCAGCTTGTCCTTGATGGCGATCGGCGGCTGGGTGATCTCGCGCAGCTCGCCATCGATGCGGAAGCGCACCCGGTAGTTGTACTCGTAGGGCTCGAAGTGCAGGTCCGAGGCGCGCATGTTGATCGCATCGATCAGCATCTTCTGCAGGAAGCGCACGACCGGCGCGTCCTCGACCTCGGCCACGACCTCGGTGGTGGCCGCCTGCTGGGGGTCCTCGTCGGAGACGTCGAACTCGAAGTCGCTGGCGGCCAGGCTCTCGATGACCTGGGAGGCGCTGGCCGACTGGGCCTCAACGATGCGACCCAGCTTGTCGTGCTCGACCAGCACCCACTCGGGGGTCAGCTGGGTGGCGAACTTGATGCGCTCACCGGCCTCCTGGTCGGTGGGGTCGGAGCAGGCCAGGAACAGGCGGCTGGCGCGGCGCCCCAGCGGCAGCACCTTGTACTGGGTGACCAGCTTGGCGTCGATCAGGTTGGTCGGCAGGCGCTGCACCTCCACCGCGTCCAGATCCAGCAGCGGTACCGACAGCGCAGAGGACAGCGCATGGGCCAGCGCCTGCGCCGACATCGCCCCGGAGCTGACCAGCGCCTCGACGAAACTCTGGCGCTTGTCCCTGGCCGCGATCACCAGGTCCTCGGCGGCCTTGGCTGACAGCTTGCCGCCGTGCACCAGCACGCGGGCAACGCCCGAGAGGGCTGGGGACGGGGCTTCGGCGATGGTGTCCACGAACGCAGGGCTGCTAGGAGTCGGGGCCGGATCTGCGCCGTGACAATGCACGGCACCGCCCGGCAGGGCGGCTGAAAACGCCTGATCGTACCGCGGTCCGCTCCCACCGCCGATGCCGCAGGCGCCCAAGCCCGGTCATTTGCCAGTCCTGCCGCGCCCAGGGTGGGGCAGAAACGACGAAGCCCCGGCGGGGCCGAGGCTTCGAAGTTGGATCCTGGTCGGGGTGAGAGGATTCGAACCTCCGGCCTCTACGTCCCGAACGTAGCGCTCTACCAGGCTAAGCTACACCCCGATGTCGAACTGGTCTTGGTGCGGCTCAGAAAGAGCGCTCAACCGATCGAGCCGCTAATTCTAGCAGGAAATCTTTCGCGTCTGAAGCCGGCAGTGCCGACAATCGCTCGCGGGCGCGGCCGGCCTCGGCACGCGCCGCCTGGCGGGTGGCCTCGATCGCGCCGGTGGCGCGCACGATGCGGATGATCTCGGGCAGGCGTTCCACTTCGCCATGTTCAATGGCGTGCCGGATCAACTGGCGTTGCTCCTCGGTGCTGTGGTTCATGGCAAACAGCAGCGGCAGCGTGGGCTTGCCTTCGCGCAGGTCGTCGCCGACGTTCTTGCCCAGCGATTCGCGGTCGCCTTCGTAATCGAGCAGGTCGTCGACCAATTGGAAGGCGGTGCCCAGGGCGCGGCCGTAGTCGGCGCAGGCCTCCTCGATGGCCGGTTCGGCGTCGGCCAGCACGGCGCCCAGACGGGCGCTGGCTTCGAACAGCTTGGCGGTCTTGAAGCGAATCACGCGCAGGTAGTCTTCGACCGTGGTGTCGGGGTCGTGCATGTTCAACAGTTGCAGGACCTCGCCCTCGGCGATCACATTGGTGGCGTCGGCCAATACATCCAGCACGCGCATGCGGTTGACCGACACCATCATCTGGAAGGCGCGCGAGTACAGGAAATCACCCACCAGCACGCTGGCGGCATTGCCGAACATCGCATTGGCGGTCTGGCGGCCGCGGCGCAGCGAGGACTCGTCGACCACATCGTCGTGCAGCAGCGTGGCGGTGTGGATGAACTCGACGGTGGCGGCCAGCTCGTCGGCGTGGGGGCCCTCGTAGCCCAGGCCCTGGGCGAACAACAGCACCAGCCGCGGCCGGATGCGCTTGCCGCCAGCGCCGATGATGTAGTGCGAAATCTGCTCGATCAGGGCCACGTCGGACGTCAGGCGCCGACGGATCACATCGTCCACGCGAGCCATGGCCGCGGCCATCGGATCGGCCGTGGCTGGCGCCGCTGTAGCGACCACACGGGCGTCGGTGTCGGGCGACGGAGGGCTGGCGTTCACGGTACGGTGTCGTCGAGACAAAAGCCACAGATTATAGGAAGGCATTGGCACGCCGGGCGGCGCGGCCGCCAACGACGCCTGATCGGTCCCCTGGCACATTCCTGGGCGACGTGCTAGAATGCCCGGCTTCGCCCGAATGGTTCGGGGGAATCCGCCTTGCCTGCCCTCACCGGTGAGCACGGTGGGCACTATTGCAAAGGGTCCCTATGTACGCGGTCGTAAAAACCGGTGGCAAGCAATACAAGGTTGCCGTCGGCGAGAAGATCAAGGTAGAACAGATTGCTGCGGACGTTGGCCAGGAAGTGGTGATCGATCAGGTGCTGGCCGTTGGCAACGGCGCAGACCTGACGGTTGGTGCTCCTCTGGTGAGCGGTGCCAGCGTGAAGGCCACGGTCGTGGCGCACGGTCGTCATGACAAGGTCCGCATCTTCAAGATGCGTCGCCGCAAGCACTACCAGAAGCACGGCGGTCACCGCCAGAACTTCACCGAGCTGTCGATCACCGGCATCACCGCCTGATCGGCATCACCAAGGAGCACTGAACCATGGCACAGAAAAAAGGCGGCGGTTCCACCCGGAACGGCCGTGACTCCCAGCCGAAGATGCTCGGCGTGAAGGCCTTCGGTGGCCAGGCCATCTCGGCCGGCTCGATCATCGTGCGTCAGCGCGGCACCAAATTCCACGCCGGCACCAATGTCGGCATGGGCCGTGACCACACGCTGTTTGCACTGGTGGATGGCACCGTGTCCTTCGCCGTCAAGGGCGAGCTCAACCGCCACACCGTCAGCGTCACCCCGCTGTAAGCCGCCCCGGCCGCCTTCGTGGCGGCAGGCGTCAAGCCCCGGCTCGCCGGGGCTTCGTCGTTTTCGGGCCCGCTCCTTTGCGCGCCCGGTACCATCTGCACCACCATGAAATTCGTCGACGAAGCCACCATCGATATCGCCGCCGGCAACGGCGGCGCCGGCTGCGTGAGCTTCCGGCGCGAGAAGTTCATTCCCTTTGGCGGTCCTGACGGAGGCGACGGCGGCAAGGGCGGCAGCGTCTACGCGGTGGCCGACCGCAACCTCAACACGTTGATCGACTACCGTTACGCCCGTCGCCACGAGGCGAAGAACGGCGAATCCGGCCGCGGTGCCGACTGTTTCGGCGCCGCCGCGCAGGACGTCGTGCTGCGCATGCCGGTGGGCACCATCATCACCGACACCAGCACCGGCCAGGTGATGGCCGAGCTGATCGAGCCCGATGTGCCGGTGCTGCTGGCCAAGGGTGGCGACGGTGGCTTTGGCAACCTGCACTACAAGAGCAGCACCAACCGCGCGCCGCGCCAGTCCACGCCGGGCTGGCCGGGCGAGCGCTTCAACCTCAAGCTTGAGTTGCGCGTGCTGGCCGACGTGGGCCTGCTGGGCATGCCCAACGCCGGCAAGTCCACGCTGATCGCCGGCGTCTCCAACGCCCGCCCGAAGATCGCCGATTACCCTTTCACCACGCTGCACCCGAACCTGGGCGTGGTGCGCGTGGGACCGGAGAAGAGCTTTGTCATCGCCGACATTCCCGGCCTGATCGAGGGCGCCTCCGAGGGCGCCGGCCTGGGCCACCTGTTCCTGCGCCACCTGCAGCGCACCCGCCTGCTGCTGCATGTGGTCGACATGGCCCCCTTCGACGACAGCGTCGACCCGGTCGCGCAGGCCAAGGCCATTGTCGAGGAGCTGCGCAAGTACGACGAGGAAGGCCCCAAGCGCCCGCGCCGCCGCGCCCAGGCGCCGATGCGCGATGAGGACGACGACTGGGACGACGGCGAGAACGAGGCCGATGCCGAGGCGGACGATCTGGAGGCCGAGGCGCCGGCGCCGCTGCCGCACCATGGTGTGCCGCTGATGTCCAAGCCGCGCTGGCTGGTCCTCAACAAGCTCGACATGGTCCCCGAGGCCGAGCGCGCCGCCAAGGTCAAGGACTTCGTCAAGCGCTTCAAGTGGAAGGGCCCGGTGTTCCAGATCTCGGCACTGGCGCGTGAAGGCCTGCAGCCGCTGATCCACGCCATCTGGGACGAGGTGGCCAAGGACCAGCAGAAAGTGGCCGAAGCACCGGATCCGCGCTTCGCGTCGCCCGACGACGACATGCCGTCACAGGCCCAGCGCACGCGCAAGGTCACGGCCGGCGTGCGCACCGGCGGCAGCCTGGTCAAGCCCGGCCCCAAGGGGCGCGGCAAGACCGAGAAGGTGATCCCGCCGCCCGAGCGCGATCCGCGCTTCGATCCGCCCAGCGACGAGTGAGCCGGCGATGAGTGAAGGCCCCCTGAAGAACGCCCGGCGCATCGTCGTCAAGGTCGGCTCCAGCCTGGTCACCAACGAGGGCAAGGGCGTCGACGCCGAGGCCATCGGCAACTGGTGCCGCCAGCTCGCCGCGCTGGCCCACCAGGGCCGTGAGGTGGTGATGGTCTCCTCGGGCGCGATCGCCGAGGGCATGAAGCGCCTGGGCTGGCGCACCCGGCCCAAGGAACTGCACGAGTTGCAGGCTGCGGCGGCCGTGGGCCAGATGGGCCTGGTGCAGATGTACGAGCGCCTGCTCAGCGAGCATGGCATGGGCAGTGCCCAGGTGCTGCTCACCCACGCCGACCTCGCCGACCGCGAGCGCTACCTCAATGCCCGCTCCACGCTGCTGACCCTGCTGGGCCTGAAGGTGATCCCGGTCATCAACGAGAACGACACCGTCGTCAACGACGAGATCAAGTTCGGCGACAACGACACCCTGGGCGCGCTGGTGGCCAACCTGGTCGATGCCGACGCGCTGGTGATCCTGACCGACCAGCGCGGCCTGTACACCGCCGACCCGCGCTCCAACCCCGACGCCCGCTTTGTCGACGTCGCCCAGGCCGGCGACCCGGCGCTGGAACAGATGGCCGGCGGTGCCGGCTCGCGCGTGGGCACCGGCGGCATGATCACCAAGATCCTGGCCGCCAAGCGCGCTGCCGGCAGCGGCGCCAGCACGGTCATCGCCTGGGGCCGCGAGCCCGACGCGCTGCTGCGCCTGGCCGCCGGCGAGCCCATCGGCACCGCCCTGCTGGCCGGCACGCCCAAGCTGGCGGCGCGCAAGCAGTGGATGGCCGACCACCTGCAGCTGCGCGGTGCCGTGCGGGTGGATGATGGCGCCGTCATCAAGCTGCGCGAAGAGGGCAAGAGTCTGTTGCCCATCGGCGTGGTCGAGGTGGAGGGCGAGTTTCACCGCGGCGATGTGATCGCGGTGCGCAATGCCGCCGGCGCCGAGATCGCTCGCGGGCTGTCGAACTACGCCAGCACCGAGGCCCGGCTCATCGCACGCAAGCCCTCGTCACAGATCGAAGGCCTGCTGGGGTTTGCGAACGAGCCGGAGTTGATCCACCGGGACAACCTCGTCCTGGCCTGAGGCCAGGACGAGGTTGCGGCGAAGGCTCATGTCGGCGCAGCCGACGTGAAGGCCCGCAGGGCCGGGCCGTAGCCACAATCCAGCGCGGCGTTGCCGAGGTTGCGGCGAAGGCTCATGTCGGCGCAGCCGACGTGAAGGCCCGCAGGGCCGGGCCGTAGCCACAATCCAGCGCGGCGTTGACGAGGTTGCGGCGAAGGCTCATGTCGGCGCAGCCGACGTGAAGGCCCGCAGGGCCGAGCCGCAGCCACAACCCGCCGCCAGAGCGGTTCAGGCCGCCTGCTCCGGCGGCGGTTCCAGCGTGGCGCCGGGTGGCAGTTCCATCTCGTGCTCATCGCGCGGGCGCTGGCCGTGGTGGCGCATGCCGCCGCGCAGGTAGCGGTTGTGGTGGTTCACGCGCGGCAGGAAACGGGCGAGTTCGGTCAGCGCCATCTGGTAGACGTCGCGCTTGAACTCGATCACCACGTCCAGCGGCACCCAGTACTCGTTCCAGCGCCAGGCGTCGAACTCGGGGTGGTCGGTGGCGCGCAGGTTCATGTCGCTGTCGCGGCCCATCAGGCGCAGCAGGAACCAGATCTGCTTCTGACCCTTGTAGTGGCCGCGCGCGTCCTTGCGGATGAAGTGGTCTGGCACGTTGTAGCGCAGCCAGTCGCGCGTGCGCGCCAGAATCTGCACGTGCTCGGGCAGCAAGCCCACTTCCTCGTGCAGCTCGCGGAACATCGCCTGCTCAGGCGACTCGCCGTACTTGATGCCCCCTTGCGGGAACTGCCAGGAGTGGGTGCGAAGTCGCTTGCCCCAGAACACCTGGTTGCGGGCGTTGAGCAGGATGATGCCGACGTTGGGCCTGTAGCCTTCCCGGTCGAGCATAATCGAACCCCAATTCTTGAATTGAAATCAATATAGCACTGGCGGCCGCGCGGGCACAGGTTCTCGCTTTCCCGAGGGGCCGGCCACTGCGCTGACGCCCATGAAAGCCTCCCAGTTCTTCATCTCCACGCTCAAGGAAGCGCCCGCCGACGCCGAGGTGGTCAGCCACCAACTGATGATGCGCGCCGGCATGATCAAGCGCCTGGGCGCCGGCATCTACAACTACATGCCGATGGGCCTGCGAGTGATCCGCAAGGTCGAGGCCATCATCCGCGACGAGATGAACCGCGCCGGCGCGGTGGAACTGCTGATGCCGGTGGTGCAGCCGGCCGAGCTGTGGCAAGAGACCGGCCGCTTCGAGAAGATGGGTCCCGAGCTGATGCGGGTGAAGGACCGGCACGACCGCGACTTCATCATCCAGCCCACCAGCGAAGAGGTGGTGACCGACATCGCCCGGCAGGAACTGCGCAGCTACAAGCAGCTGCCGAAGAATTTCTACCACATCCAGACCAAGTTCCGCGACGAGCGCCGGCCGCGCTTCGGCATCATGCGCGGCCGCGAGTTCACGATGAAGGACGCCTACTCCTTCGACCGTGACGCCGCCGGCGCCGCGAAGAGCTACGAGCAGATGTCCGCCGCCTACAAGCGCATCTTCGACCGCTTCGGCCTGACCTACCGCGCCGTGGCCGCCGACACCGGCGCGATCGGCGGCGACCTCAGCCACGAGTTCCAGGTCATCGCCCAGACCGGCGAGGACGCGATCATCTACTGCCCCACCAGCGACTACGCCGCCAACATCGAGCTGGCAGAGGCGGTGGCCCCCGCCACGCCGCGCGGCCCCGCGACCCAGGCATTGGTGAAGACGCCCACGCCCGGCAAGGCCACCTGTGCCGACGTGGCGGCGCTGCTGGGGCTGGACCTGACGCAGACCGTCAAGAGCCTGGTGCTGGCCACCGATGAACTCGACGAGCGCGGCGTGGTGGTCAAGACGACGGTCTGGCTGCTGCTGGTGCGCGGCGACCACGACATGAACGAGGTCAAGGTCGGCAAGCTCGAGGGTCTGAAGAACGGCTTCCGCTTTGCCACCGTGCCCGAGATCGAGGCGCATTTCGGCTGCAAGCCCGGCTACCTGGGACCGATCGGCCTGCTGCAGCCGGTGAAGATCGTCGCCGACCGCACGGTGGCGCAGATGAGCGACTTCGTCTGCGGCGCCAACGCCTGGGACCACCACTACACCGGCGCCAACTGGGGCCGCGACCTGCCCGAGCCTGACCTGGTGGCCGACATCCGCAACGTCGTCGAGGGCGACCCCTCGCCCGACGGGAAGGGCGTGCTGGCGATCGAGCGCGGCATCGAGGTGGGCCATGTGTTCTACCTGGGGACCAAGTACTCCAAGGCGATGAACGCCACCTTCCTGGACGAGACCGGCAAGCCGGCGCTGATGGAAATGGGCTGCTATGGCATCGGCGTGACCCGCATCCTGGGCGCGGCGATCGAGCAGAACCACGACGCGCGCGGCATCATCTGGCCGGCCAGCATTGCCCCGTTTCAGGTGGCGATCTGCCCGATCGGCTACGACCGCTCGGCCGAGGTGAAGGCCGCCGCCGACGCGCTGCACGCCCAGCTGCTGGCGCTGGGCGTGGACGCCATCCTCGATGACCGCGGCCAGCGCCCCCGTGCCATGTTCCCCGACTGGGAACGGATCGGCGTGCCGCAGCGCGTGGTGCTGTCCGACCGCGGCCTGAAGGAGGGTCTGGTCGAGGTGCAGGGTCGCCGCGAGACCGAGGCCGGCAAGCTGGCGCTCCCAATGCCGTTATCGCCACCATCAAGGAAGTCGTCACCCATGGCCGTTTCCGGGGTGTTGCCGCTGTCGCCGTAGAGGGCGTCGTCGCCGTCGCCGCCGTCGAGGAAGTCGTTGCCGTGCAGGCTGC
>JAFLDI010000340.1 GCA_017302485.1 Burkholderiales bacterium
GGCCCGGCTGGAGCCCTTGGACAGGGCCGAACAGGCCCTGTGCTGGCACCCCGACAGCGTGTCCTGGGCGGAGGACACGCCGATCGCTCGCTGGGACCGCCTGCGCGCCCGACTGGACGCACCGGCTCAATCGCCCGCCTCCAGCCGCCGCCAATAGCTCGCATGGCGCGGCACACCGCTGGCCGTGCGGCCGCGGTAATGAAAGCTGATGCGACTGCCCACCGGCGGCGGCTGGCGCCGCAGTGCATCCGACAGGCCGCTACCGATGCGGAACTCACGACCCTGGGCATCGCGCACCCGCAGAGCACCCACCAGACCCGTCAGGCGCCCGCGTCCGGGCTCGAAGCCGATGACCACCGCCTCGTCGTCGGGGCGCGGCTTGAGCTTGAGCAGCGCAGAGCTGCGGCCAGCGTGCCAGAGGCTGTCGGCACGGTGCAGCACCAGGCCTTCGCCGCCGCCGTCGAGCACCTCGCGCAAGCGCTGTGCCAAGGCCGCCGGGCTGGCCAGTTGCACCTGCGGCGCCACCTGCCAGACACCGCCGGGCGACGCCATCGCCTGCAGGCGGGCATAGCGCTCGGCAAAGCGGCCCTGCGCGCCAGGCAGGTCGAACACCATGTAGCGCACCGTCGCCCAATCGGACTCGCTGGCGTCGCTGCGTTGAACCAGTCCGGCCAGGGCCTCAAAGCGGCCGCGCCCCAGCCACAGCTCGCCGTCCAGCGCCGCAGAGGGCAGGCCTGCCAGAAACGCCGGCGGCGCGGCCATGACCCGGCCGCTGCGGCTGCGCAGACGTCGGCCGTCCCAGTAGGCACGCACGCCATCGAACTTCTCGCTGACCAGCCAGCCTGCCGGGTCCAGCACGGGAGGGGCCTCGCGGGCCAGCAACAGGGGCGGTGCAGCGGTGTGGCCCGCCACCTGCATGACCTGAACGGGCTGGGCGGACTGGGCGGGCGGCCAATGATCGAGGTCCATACCAGCCACCATATCTGCACCACGACTGTGCGAACAGCCCGCCAAAGGGGGATGCGGCAGCCCTGCGGCCACCTCAAGTATGAAAAGAGCCGCCCGCCCTGCCGATTTCCGGAGATGCCCCCCCCGCGTCCATTGCAGTATGCAGGCCATTGCGACCACGCCGGCAAGCGGCGAGGAGTCTTGGGCATGGACATCCGTATCAAACTTCCGCTGGCCTTTGCGGCCGTGCTTCTGCTGACGGCACTGGCCGGCGGCGGCGGGCTGTGGCAGGCCCAGCGCAGCATGTCGGTGTTCGAGGTCGATGTTCAAGGCCGGGTGGCCGACGAGCGCGACGTCGCGCTGATGGAATCCCACTTCAAGTCGCAGGTCCAGGAGTGGAAGAATGTGCTGCTGCGTGGATCGGATGCTGCGCTGTTCGACAAGCACTGGAAGGCCTTCGAGCAAGAAGAGAAGCGGGTCGCAGAAACCGCCACGGCACTTCGTCAGCGCCTGGTCGGCGCCGAGGACCTGGCCCTGGTCAATGCCTTCCTGGCTGCGCACGACAAGATGGCCAAGGCCTACCGGGTCGGACTGGACAAGTTCCAGGCCACCGGTTTGGAGTCCTCGGTGGGCGATATGGCCGTGCGCGGCATCGACCGCGAGCCGTCGCGACTGCTGGGCGAGTTGCAGACCTCCATCGCCCGGCAGAGTGCCGAGGTAGCCGCGCAAGCGGCGGCGGCAGGCCGGCAGGCGATCGGCTGGAGCGTGGCTCTGATGCTGGTGGCGACGATGGGAGGGGTGGCGATCGCACTGGCGATCAGCCGCCAGGTGTCGGCGGCGTTGCTCCGTGCCATCGGCGCTGCGCAGCGGGTGGCCGAAGGCGATCTGCGCCAGACCATCGATGACCGTGGGAGCGACGAATCCGCCCGGCTGCTGAAGGCACTGTCCGAGATGCAGGAGCAGTTGCGCGGCCTGGTCGGACGCGTACGCAGCGGTGCCGAGAGCGTGGCCGCCGCCAGCGGCCAGATTGCCCAGGGCAATGGCGATCTCGCCGGCCGCACCGAGCGTCAGGCCTCCGAACTGCAGCGCGCGGCCAGCTCGATGACCGAGCTGGGAGAGACTGTGCGACGCAATGCCGACAATGCCCGCGAGGCCGCAGAGCTGGCGGCCTGCGCCAGTCAGGTGGCCCAGCGCGGCGGACAGGTGGTCGGCGAAATGGTGGCCACCATGCGCTCGATCGACGACAGCGCGAAGCGCATCGCCGACATCATCGGCGTCATCGACGGCATCGCCTTCCAGACCAACATCCTGGCGCTCAACGCCGCGGTGGAAGCCGCCCGAGCCGGCGAGTCCGGCCGTGGCTTCGCGGTGGTGGCCGGCGAGGTGCGCAGCCTGGCGCAGCGCAGCGCCGACGCAGCGCGCGAGATCAAGTCATTGATCCAGGCCAGCGTCGAGCGCGTGGGCCAGGGCAACGCGCTGGCCGGTCAGGCCGGCGGCACGATGCAGGAGGTCGTGGCGGCGATTGGTCGCGTCGATCAGATCATCCAGGAGATCAGCCTGGCCAGCGACGAGCAGAACGCCGGCGTCGGCCAGGTGGGCCAGGCCGTGGCCCGCATGGACGGCCATACCCAGCAGAATGCCGCGCTGGTCGAGCAGACCAGCGCCGCCTCAGAGAGCCTGAGCCGTCAGGCCCAGTCGCTGGTGCAGACCGTCTCGACCTTCAAGACCTGAGACCGCCGCCGAGGCCCGGCGGCGCACCGGTCAGCACCTCGGTGCCCAGGCCACGCTCGGCCAGAAACTGCTCAAGCAGAGGCATCAGCGGGCCCAGACGCTCATCGAGCGCATCGCGCACGGAGTCGACGAAGACCTGCGTCTGGCGCTCGATCTCGATGTTCAGCGCATCACCCGGCGCCTTCTCGGCAAAGGTGGTCATGCGCAGCGTCTCGGGGATCAGCCAGACCTCGAACCAGCCCGCCCGGCGGTCGGCCTCGGCCACGGTCAGGCTGGCGCCGTTGATGGCAATGTAGCCCTTGGCAAACACATAGCGCATCCATGGCGCCGGGACCTGGACGCGCAGCACGCGGTTGTTCTCAGGCGTGAGCACCTCGGCCACCGTGGCGGTGAAGTCGATGTGGCCGGACAGCGGGTGGCCGCCGATCTCGGCGCCGTCCTTGGCTGCCCGCTCGACGTTGACCCGACTGCCCGGGGTCAGCGCACCCAGCGACGTCGTGTTCAGGCTCTGCAGCATCACGTCGAACGCCGCAGCGTCTTCGCCATGCAACGCAGTGACGGTCAGGCAGACGCCATCGGTGCTGACGCTGGCGCCAATGGCCAGGCCGTCGGCAAAGCCCGCAGGCAGCCGCAGGGTGATGCTGCGCAGCCCAGGGCGGTCGGTGATGTGCTCGACGGTGGCGATGCCCTGGACGATGCCGGTGAACATGGTGCGAAACGACTGAAACCCAAGAGCGCTCGATTGTCGCCGCAGATCAGGCGTTCTGCCCGGCCATCCGGCGTTCCACCACCTGCAGAGTGTCCTGCCAGGCCATCAGATAGGCTGCCGCCTGGCGTGCGCAGGCGGTCAGGTCGCCGCTGCGCGCCGCGCTCTCCAGCCCGGCCGCCTGCTGCTGCAAGTGCGCATCCCTGGGCATGGAGTGCGCCCCTGGCGAGCCGTCGAGCTGCGCCCCAACGAGACGGCCGAGCTCGGGGCGTTCGTGCTCGAACCGGCGTACCCGGTGCCCATCCGCGTCTGGTTGCCCGGTGCTCGCCCGCTCGAGTCCGGCGCCGTCTTCGCCCACACGCGGGACGGGATCCCAGCCGGCCACGGCAATGTGCGCGATGGCCTGGCCCAGCTCGAACTGCCCCCGGGCGACTACCGGATCGAGTGCAGCCGGCCCCATCACCAGGAGGCCCTCGCCGGCGAGACGACCCTGACCGTGGCCCACGATCCGCAGCCACCAACCGTCGAACTGCGCTTGCAGGCCACCGAACCCACCATCCTGTGCGTGGTGCGCTGCACCGCCCCGCCGGGCACCCATCCCGCAACCGTGGCGCTGCAAGCGCGCCGGAACGACGGCCGGACCACGACGCTGGCGGCCCCGATCCTGGCCGACCCGTATGACGGAGCCCGGGTACGCCTGCCGCTGGGCACCTGGGAGTTCGCCGGCACCACCGACACACTCGAAGGCCGGACCCAGGTGGCGATCGAGCCGCCGCGCTTCGGCGAGGCCGTGGTGCGGATCACGGTGGCGCTGG
>JAFLDI010000341.1 GCA_017302485.1 Burkholderiales bacterium
GACCCGGCCACCAGCCTCAAGCCGGTGGTCTTCGGCTCGCAGATGTTCACGGGCCGCTTTGCCCAGCAGACCTTCAGCGGCTTCAACCCCGACTACCAGATCGCCGTGGGTGACCGGCTGATGGTCCGCATGTGGGGTGCGCAGAGCTACGAGGCCTACCAGACCGTCGATCCGCAGGGCAACATCTTCGTGCCCAATGTCGGCCCGGTGACGGTGCTGGGGGTGCGCAACACCGATCTCAACCGCCAGGTCGAGGAGGCGGTCAAACGCGTCTTCCGCGCCAACGTGGGCATCTATGCCACGCTCGACTCGGCACAGCCGGTCAAGCTCTTCGTCACCGGTTTCGTGCGAGCGCCCGGCCTGTACGCCGGCCTGTCCTCCGACTCGGTGCTGGCCTACCTTGACCGTGCCGGTGGCATCGACCCCGAGCGTGGCAGCTACCTCAACGTGCAGGTGCTGCGCTCTGGCCGCCAGCGCGCCACGATCGACCTCTACCGCTTCCTGCTCGACGGCGTGATCGAGCGCCCGCAGCTGCAGGACGGTGACACCATCGTCGTGCAGCCGCGGCGCCACACCGTCACCGTCACCGGCGAGGCGCAGAACCCCTACCTGTTCGAAATCCGTCAGGCCAGCATCGCGGCCCCCGAGCTGCTGCGCTACGCGGTGCCCAAGCCCTCGGCCACCCACCTCAGCGTGGTGCGCAATACCGGTGTCGAACTCAAGAGCGAGTACCACGCCATCGGCAAGTCCGACCAGGTGATGGTGCAGTCGGGTGACCTGGTCACGCTGACCGCCGACAAGTACCCGACCACCTTGCTGGTGCGGGTGGATGGTGCGCAGCGTGGGGAGCGCTCGATCGTGCTGCCCAACGGCGCCACGCTGAAGGACCTGATCGCCCGGCTCAACCCGTCTCCGCAGGCCAACATGGCGGGGCTGCAGCTCTACCGCAAGTCGGTGCAGGCGCGACAGAAGCAGACACTGGAGGTGGCTCTGCGCAACCTCGAGACCTCGGCGTTGACGGCGCGTTCCACCACCGCCGAGGAAGCCGCGCTGCGCAAGACCGAGGCTGATCTGATGATGGCCTTTGTCGAACGCGCCCGAGCCGTGCAGCCGCTCGGACAGGTGGTGCTGGCCGACCGCGACGCCTCTGACTCCCTGCTGCTCGAGGATGGCGACGTCGTCAACGTGCCCGAGTCCAAGAACCTGGTGCTGGTCAGCGGCGAGGTGCTGTTCCCCAACGCGCTGGTCTACAGCCAGCGCGCCGATGTGGCCGAGTATGTGGCGCTGGCCGGCGGCTACACCCAGAAGGCCGACACCTCGAAGGTGCTGGTGCTGCGTGCCAACGGCAGCGTGGCGCCGCAGGGCAGCGCGCCGGGGCCCGGCGACGAGATCATGGTGCTGCCCAAGATCGATTCCAAGAACGTCGAGGTCGCGCGCGGCATCACGCAGATCATCTACCAGATCGCCATTGCAGCGAAGGTGGCGCTGGGCTTGTAAGGCGGCGCGGCCCGCCCCGGCCGGCCGGCCTCAGGCGGGGCGGCGCAGCCACAAGCGGATCTCGTTGGTCCGCAGGTCGTGTGCGCTGTAGCGCCCCAGCAGTCCAGGAGGCAGACTGGCCGCGGGCACCTGCCCGAGCTCGCAGCGCTCGACCGTGAACCCGGCGGCACGGGCCTGCGCGATCAGTTCATGGCTGCGCACACGGTTGAGGCTGCGGTACTCGCCCATCAGGTAGGCCTTCACCGCGTCGAACTCGTTGCGGTGGAACAGCATGTCCTTTTCGCGGTCATCGACATAGGACGAGGCCTGGGCAATGCGGGCCAGGTAGTCCTGCTCGTCATGCAGCAGATGGGCCCAGGGCTCGTCCAGCAGGCGCCGCAGGTGCGAGCCGTGCGGCGAGTGGTAGAGCGGCTCGATCTGCAGGAAGAAACAGGCGCCTGGGCGCAGGATCCGCAGCGTCTCGCGCATGAGCTGCGCCACCGAGTCGACGTGCTCGAACACCGACCAGCTGTAGGCCGCGTCGAAGCTGCCATCGCTGAAAGGCAGCGGCTGCCCGACCTGGCTCTGCACGAACTGCAATCGATCGGGCACGGCCGGAGGGTCCAGCAGTTCGGCGGCCTTGGCTGGCAGCACGTCGAAGGCCCGGGTCACGTCGCAGCCCACCACCAGCGCGGCGCTGGAGCGACACACGCCCAGCGCCATCATTCCGTCGCCGCAGCCCAGGTCAAGCACCCGGGCGTCGGCCGAGGTGCTCAGCCCCAGGGCATCGATGACCTGGCGTGCCGCCACGACGCAGTGGTTGTAGAACCACCCGTCACGGGCCTTGAGCTGTCGTTCGGCGTCGGTGGGTTCATAGGGCCTGCGCGCCAGGTAGTGCACGGGCACATCGATCAGGCCCGGATCCAGGCCCGCGGCACCTTGCCGCCCGCGGCTGGCGGAACGCCGGCCCTTGCCGGCCTGCCACAGCCGCCAAGCGGCACGCAGCCAGTGACCCCAGAACCCACGCGCAGCACTCATCGGGGCAATATAGCCCAGGCCAGCGCAGGGCTGGCCCGGGTGCCGGCCGGGACATCAGGCGCCGGCCGGCCCCACATACAGCTCGCGCACATGCCCACCCATCCAGACGGGCTTGCTGCGGTCGGCGCTGCTCATTTCCTGCCCCACATTGAGCGACTCGACCACCCAGGCCTTGGGATCCTGCCAATCGGCGCTCCACATGGCCTGCAACTGCTCCTCGGTCACCGTCGCGGGCGCGATGCCCAGTTGGCGGCCGGTCAGGATGCGCAGCAGGCTGGTCAGCTGCGGCATGGAGATGCGAACGTCGAAACTGCGGTAGGCGTAGGGTCCGTGCTGGGTGCCATGGCCCTTGGAGCTGAACATGTCCCAGCCGGTATCGGTCTCGATGGACGCGACGTCCCGCGACTTGATCAGGCCCTCGACGATCGGAATGCCCCCTTGCGCAGCGTCATACCAGACCCGCACCTTCTGCGCCCAGCCCACCTGGCTCCAGTCGCTGAGGTTGTTGCGCTGGATCGCCGCGGTGAACAGGTAGTTCATCTGGCAGGGAAGTGCCGTGCTGCTGCGCCAGGCCAGACAGGTCTTGTTGATCAGGTGCAGACTGAAGATCTGCTGCCCCTGGGTCAGCGTGCTGTCGCTGGAGCCCAGCGCCGCACCATTGAGCGCCTGGGACACCAGAATCCGCGCCGTGCCGGCCTGGTTGCCGTTCAGGAAGGGCTTGATGGCCTTGTCGGTCCGCCAGGCTTGGCGGAAGGCCAGGTAGGTGCCGGTCAGGTTGGCGTTGGTGCCGGCGCCATCCTGGCCCGCCGCACCGAAGACACCGAAGAACTCGCCCCGGCCGTCGTCCCGCGGTCCGGCCGATGTGTAGAGCGCCAGCCCACCGCCGGCCCGTGGATCCACGTAGACGCCCGACGGGCCCTTGCGGTCAGCCACGCCGGTGCATCCCGGGCTGTTGCCGGAGGGCAGCCAGGTCAACTCGGGCGCACTGACCTGCAGGCCGGTGCGGCTGGCCATCTGGCTCAGGTCGCTGGCGTCCGCGCCGCTCACGGCGCCGAGCTTGGTGCCGCTGGCGCAGCCCGTCGGATCACCGAAGAAGGACACACGCATGCCAGGGGCGAAGTACTCCTTCGTGCCTTTGGGATTCCAGCTGGCAAAGGTGTTGCCACCGGTCGCAGCCGCCAGGGCATCGGCGCTGTTGAGCGTCTCGTCCACCTTCAGGTAGAAGGCGTCGGCACGCGCCCCGACGGCATCAATGGGCACCGTTCCGGAACCCGTTCCCTGCGGTGTTTCCGTGGCGCCACCGGTGTCGCCGCCGCCGCCACCGCCACATGCCGCCAGGCTGGCTGCAGCCAGGATGGCCATCGTCCAGGCGTTGCGGCGGAACGCTGGCGGGCGAACCAAAGGGGGAAGAGCATGCATGGTGGAAACCTCGTCCGGTTGACGGCGCGATGTGCGCGTCTGGACGCTGTTTCGGCATGACCCCCATGCGGGGTTGAACTGGAAATGCCCGGCCTTTGCCCGCTCAAATCCGGCTCAAGAAATCGGCGGCGGCGTCGAGATTCATTCAGGAGATGTCCGATGCCGCAGGCCATGGCGAGTCGGCCCGGGCGGACGAGGCCACGCCTCCGGCGCGTGGC
>JAFLDI010000342.1 GCA_017302485.1 Burkholderiales bacterium
TTCGATCAGCAGCGCCAGGTTGCGCGTCACCCCCTGGGCATAGGCCAGCCGGCGCTCATGCTCCTGGCGCAGGGCCAACGCGGCCAGCAGCACCACCATGGCAGCCACCACCAGCACGGCCAGCGCGAGCGGCCACCAAGCGGAGGACGGGGAACGGGGCCGGTCGGACATGGCAGGCAGAGCCTACCGCAAAGCCCCATGACGATGGTCGGAAAAAAGCCGGGCTCCAGGCCCGGCTCTCAGGGCTTTCGGCCCGGCCGGCCTCAGGGCTGGTACTTCCAGGTGCCGCCCTCGATCTTCACCATCACCCGGGCGCGCTGGTCCAGGCCCAGGTGGTCGCCCGGCGACATGTTGAAGATGCCGTGGGCGCCGGGCAGCTCCTTGATCTGCTCCAGCGCATCGCGCAGCGCGGCGCGGAAGGCCGGCGTGCCCGGCTGGGCCTTCTTCAGCGCCACAGGCACGGCGGCCGACATCAGCAGGCCGGCGTCCCAGGCGTGGGCGCCAAAGGTGGACACCGAGCCCTTCCCGTGGGCGGCTTCGTACTTGGTGATGTACTCCATGGCGCTCTTCTTCAGCGGGTGGCTGGCCGGCAGTTGCGCCGCCACCAGCACCGGGCCGGCCGGCAGGAAGGTGCCCTCCACCGCCTTGCCGCCCACGCGCAGGAAGTCGTTGTTGGCCACGCCGTGGGTCTGGTAGACCTTGCCGGCGTAGCCGCGCTCGACCAGGCCGGTCTGCGGCAGCGCGGCCGGGGTGCCGGAGCCGGCGATCAGGATGGCGTCGGGCTTGGCGCCCACCAGCTTCAGGATCTGCGCGGTGACCGAGGCGTCATTGCGGTTGTAGCGCTCGCTGGCGACGATGTTCAGCCCCTTGAGGCCGGCCGCCTTGCTGAACTCCTGGAACCAGCCTTCGCCGTAGGCATCGGCAAAGCCGATGAAGCCCACCGTCTTGACGCCCGCGTCGGCCATGTGGCCAGCGATGGCCAGCGACATCATGATGTCGTTCTGCGGTGTCTTGAAGACCCAGCGCTTCTTGGCGTCCATCGGCTCGATGATGCGGGCCGAGGCGGCCATCGAGATCATCGGCACCTGGTTCTCCGCCACGGCGTCGATCATGGCCAGCGAGTTGGGCGTGGTGGTGCTGCCCAGCACGATGTCGACCTTGTCCTCGGCGATCAGGCGCCGGGTGTTGGTCACCGCCTTGGTGGTGTCCGAGGCGTCGTCGAGGACGATGTAGTTGATCTTCTGGCCGGCAATCGTCTGCGGCATCAGGGCGATGGTGTTCTTCTCTGGGATGCCCAGCGAGGCCGCCGGGCCGGTGGCCGAGACGGTGACGCCGACGTTGATGTCGGCCCAGGCGGCACCGGCGGCTGCCAGCATGGCGGCGGTGGCGACGAGGGAATGGATGAACTTGCGAGCGATCACGTCGTGGTCTCCTTGGTGGAACGGCGGGGGGATCGCGCCTTGGCGGGCGCTGTGTTGGAACAGGTGGCGGGGGGCTGCACGGCGCCCAGGCCGCCCAGGAACAGGTCGGCCACCATCGGCGCCACCTGCTCGTGGGTCAGCGGCTCGCCCGGGCGGAACCAGGTGAACATCCAGTTGATCATGCCGAACAGCAGCATGGTCAAGGGCTTGTGCAGATCGGTCTCGCGCAGCGCGGGCCGCACGGCGCACACCGCATCAGCAAAGGCCGCCACCACGCCGCGCTGCACATCCAGCACGCGCTCGCGGCGCTCGGGGTCGAGCAGGTCGACGTCCTCGGTCAGCACGCGGTGCTCGTTGCGGGCGCTGGCGTACTCCTGTACGAAGCGGGTGATCAGTGCGCGCAACCGGGCATCGGGCTCCAGCGGCTCGGCCAGCACCTCGGCCACCACCTGCGCCAGACGCTGCACATGGCCCTCGGCCACCAGCGCCAGCAACTCGTTCTTGTCGCGCACATAGTGGTAGAGCGCGGCCTTGGACACGCCGCAGGCCGCCGCCACCTGGTTCATCGAGGTGGCCACATAGCCCTGCTGCGCGAACAGCGCGGCGGCGTGGCCCAGGATCAGGTCGCGCTGGTCGTCGTAGCCGGAGGAACGGGGTCGGGCCATGGATTACCGGGGTCGGCGGTCGATGACGCGGCGGGCCTTGCCCACCAGCGTGCGCTCGATCGTGTCGGGCAGGCCCACCTGCACCCGGGTGGACACGCCGATCAGCGTCTTGATGCGGTGCGCCAGGTGCTTGCCGATCGCGCCGCGGTCGGCGCCGGCGGCCGAGGGCAGCACCTCGCACAGCACGTCGACCTCGTCGAGGGTGCCCTCGCGGCTGACGACGATCTGGTACTGGCCCGACAGGCCTTCGGTCTGCAGCACCAGCTCCTCGATCTGGGTGGGGAACATGTTGACGCCGCGGATGATCAGCATGTCGTCCGAGCGGCCGACGATCTTGCCCATGCGGCGCATGCTGCGCGCGGTGGGCGGCAGCAGGCGCGTCAGGTCCCGGGTGCGGTAGCGCACGATCGGGAAGGCCTCCTTGGTCAGCGAGGTGAAGACCAGTTCGCCCTCGGGTGTGCCGGTGGCCGGGTCGTAGGGCAGCACCGCACCTGTCTCGGGGTCGATGATCTCGGCCAGGAAGTGGTCCTCCCAGATCACCGGGCCGTCCTTGGTCTCGACGCACTCGTTGGCCACGCCGGGGCCCATCACCTCGGACAGGCCGTAGATATCGACCGCGTCGATGCCGGCATCGGCCTCGATCTGGCGGCGCATCTGCTCGGTCCAGGGCTCGGCGCCGAAGATGCCGATGCGGATCGACATCTCGCGCGGATCCAGCCCCTGGCGACGGAACTCCTCGATGATCACCTGCATGTAGCTGGGGGTGACCATGATGGCGTCTGGCTTGAAGTCCTGGATCAGCTGCACCTGCTTCTCGGTCTGGCCACCGGACATCGGGATCACCGTGCAGCCGGCCTTCTCGGCGCCGTAGTGCGCGCCCAGGCCGCCGGTGAACAGGCCGTAGCCGTAGGCCACGTGCACGATGTCGCCGGCGCGGCCACCTGCGGCACGGATCGAGCGCGCCACCAGCGTGGCCCAGTGCTCGATGTCGTTCTTCGTGTAGCCCACCACCGTGGGCTTGCCGGTGGTACCCGAAGAGGCGTGGATGCGCGCCACCTGCTGACGCGGCACCGCGAACATGCCGAAGGGGTAGTTGGCGCGCAGGTCGTGCTTGGTGGTGAACGGAAACTTGGCGATGTCGGCCAGCGTCTTCAGGTCGTCCGGGTGCACGCCCTGCTCGTCGAAGGCGCGGCGGTAGTGCGGCACGTTGGCGTAGCAGCGCTGCAGCGTGTCCTTCAGGCGGGAGAACTGCAGGGCCTCGATCTCGTCGCGGCTGGCGCGCTCGATCGGGTCGAGTTCCTCTGGCCGGGGAGCCTTGCTCATCGTGGGTGTCTCCAGTGTCTTGTCGTTCAGGCCAGCGTGGCGGGGTCGACCAGGTGCTTGCCACGCGCGGTGTGCGAGCGGCCGCGGAAGACCGCGATGCGCTGGCCGGCCGGGTTGCTGACCTCGATGTCGTAGACGCCGGTGCGGCCGCCCTTGGCCACCTCGTGGGCGCGGGCGGTGAGCAGCTCGCCCAGGCGCGCAGGGGCCAGCAGGTCGATCGCGAAACCCGAGGCCACGGTGACCTCGTTGTAGGCATTGCAGGCGTAGGCGAAGGCCGAGTCGGCCAAGGTGGCGATCAGCCCGCCGTGGCAGATGTCGTGGCCGTTGACCATGTCCCGGCGCACGGTCATCGTCAGCGTGGCGGTGCCGGGGCCCACGGCCACCACCTGGATGCCCAGGGCCTGGCAGGCATGGTCGTTGGCCCACATGGCGTCGCGCGCGGCTTCGGCCACGCGCTGTGGGTCGAGCGCGGAGGTGGCGGGGCTCATCGTCAGCGGTCCTTGAACTGCGGCGCGCGCTTGCCCTGGAAGGCGGCCACGCCCTCGCGGTAGTCGTGCTCGCGGCCCAGGGTGCGCTGCAGCCGGCCTTCCACCGCCAGCGCCTCGGGCAGGTCCATGCCCATGGCGGCGTCGATCGCGCGGCGGGTTTCGGCCAGGGCCTTGACCGGCAGCGCGGCCAGCCGCGCG
>JAFLDI010000343.1 GCA_017302485.1 Burkholderiales bacterium
TGTGGGCCAAGTCAGAAGGAATTGCCCTGCAGTCCTGCGCTGCTCGGCGCCCTCCAATGGCCGGCTCTGCCTGCCTGCCCAGCCCTTGGCGGCACGGTGGGTGTGGCGCGTTGGCCCACAGCGGCCTGCGGCCGCTGTGGGCAGGTACCGGCCCGTGTGCTCAGTGCTGCAGGATCTTCGACAGGAAGTCCTTGGCGCGCGGCGAGCGGGCGTCCGGGTTGCCGAAGAACTCGTCGCGCTTGCAGTCCTCGATGATCTTGCCGGCGTCCATGAAGATCACGCGGTGGCTGACCTTCTTGGCAAAGCCCATCTCGTGCGTCACGCACATCATGGTCATGCCTTCATTGGCCAGTTGCACCATGACGTCGAGCACCTCACCCACCATCTCGGGGTCCAGCGCCGAGGTGGGTTCATCGAAGAGCATCACGATCGGGTCCATGCTCAGCGCGCGCGCGATGGCCACGCGCTGCTGCTGGCCACCCGAGAGCTGACCGGGGAACTTGTCCTTGTGCGCCGACAGGCCCACGCGGTCGAGCATCTTCAGGCCGCGGGTGCGGGCCTCGTCGGCCGAGCGGCCCAGCACCTTGATCTGCGCCAGCGTCAGGTTCTCGGTCACCGACAGGTGCGGGAACAGCTCGAAGTGCTGGAACACCATGCCCACCCGGCTGCGCAGCTTGGGCAGGTCGGTCTTGGGGTCGGTGATGCTGGTGCCGTCGACGATGATGTCGCCCTGCTGGATCGGCTCGAGCGCGTTGACCGTCTTGATCAGCGTGGACTTGCCGGAGCCCGACGGGCCGCAGACCACCACCACCTCGCCCTTCTGGATGGAGGTGGTGCAGTCGGTCAGCACCTGGAAGCTGCCGTACCACTTGGAAACGTTCTTGATCTCAATCACGGCCCTGCCCTCTCAGCGGATGATGGCGATTTTCTTCTGCAGGCGACGCACCAGCATCGACAGCGAGAAGCAGATGATGAAGTACACCACGGCAGCGACCAGGTAGGTCTCGACCGGGCGGTTGAAGTTCTTGCCGGCCACCTCGAAGCCCTTGAGCAGGTCGTAGGCGCCGATCGCGTAGACCAGCGAGGTGTCCTGGAACAGGATGATGGTCTGCGTCATCAGCACCGGCAGCATGTTGCGGAAGGCCTGCGGCAGCACCACCAGCTGCATGGTCTGGCGGTAGGTCATGCCCACCGCGTAGCCGGCGTAGACCTGGCCCTTGGGCACGCTCTGGATGCCGGCACGCATGATCTCGGAGTAGTAGGCCGCCTCGAACACCGTGAAGGTGATGATGGCCGACAGCTCGGCACCCATCGGTTGCCCTATCAGCAACGGGATCAGCAGGAAGAACCACAGGATCACCATCACCAGCGGCACCGAGCGCAGCAGGTTGACGTACAGCGACGCCGGCAGTTCCAGCCACTTCTTGCCCGACAGGCGCATCAGCGCCAGCAGCGTGCCCAGCACGATGCCGCCGATCATGGCCACCAGCGTCAGCTGGATCGAGAAGACCAGACCCTTGGAGACGAAGTTGACCAGGGTTTCCCAGGTCAGGAAGGTGAAGTCGAGATTCATCTCAGCGTGCCCCCAGCATGCCCGGCACCTGCGACTTGCGCTCGATGAGCATGGCGATGCGGTTGATGGCGAAGGCCGAGATGAAATACAGGCCGGTGACCGCCAGGTAGATCTCGATGCCGCGCGAGGTTTCTTCCTGCGCCTGCATCGCGAACTGCGTCAACTCGGCAATGCTCACCGCGAAGGCCACCGACGAGTTCTTGATGATGTTCATGCTCTCGCTGGTCAGCGGCGGAATGACGATGCGGAAGGCCCGTGGCAGCAGCACATAGCGGTAGGTCTGCGCCAGCGTCAGGCCCATCGCCAGGCCGGCGTAGCGCTGGCCGCGCGGGATGCTCTCGATGCCGGCCTTGACCTGCTCGGACACGCGCGCCGAGGTGAAGAAACCCAGGCCCAGCACGACCAGCACGAAGGGTGGCACGTCCTTCAACGGCGGCACGATGGAGGGCACCACGTGGTACCAGAGGAAGATCTGCACCAGCAGCGGAATGTTGCGAAACAGCTCGGTCCAGGCATTGCCGAAGCCCGACAGCCAGCGGCTGGGCGCCGTGCGCAGGATGCCGATCAGCGAACCCACGACCAGTGCCACCACCAGCGCCAGCAGCGCGACGGACAGCGTCCAGCCCCAGGCCGACAGCAGCCAGTCCAGGTAGGTGATGTCGCCGTTGCTGCCAAAGCAGCGCTCGACCACCTCACCGTCGATGGTGTTCTTGCAGAACACCTGCCAATCCCAGGTCGCCACGTCGGGCCTCCTCCTCGGGTCATTCACAGGGGGCGGGCGGGGTCAACGCCCCGTGCCCGCCCTTCAGGCCGCGATCACTTCTTCGCGTAGGCTTCCATCGGCTTGTCATTGGGGTTGGCCCAGGCGTCCTTGGTGGCCTGCGACAGCGCCAGGCCGACCGGCACGTTGGCCGGCGGGATCGGCTGCATGAACCACTTGTCGTACATCTTGGCCAGGTCGCCGTTCTTCATCATCGCGACGATGGCGTCGTCCACCGCCTTCTTGAAGGCCGGATCGTCCTTGCGCAGCATGCAGGCGATCGGCTCGACCGACAGCACCTCGCCGACGATCTTGTAGTCGGCCGGGGCCTTGGACTTGCTGATGTTGCCGGCCAGGATCTGGCCGTCCATCACGAAGGCGTCGGCGCGGCCGCTCTCCAGCAGCAGGAAGCTGTCGGCGTGGTCCTTGCCGAAGACTTCCTTGAAGTCGACGCCGGTGGCCTTCTCGTGCTTGCGCAGCGTCTGCACGCTGGTGGTGCCGGTGGTGGTGGCGACGTTCTTGCCGGCCAGTTGGGCGATCGAGGTGATGCCCGAGTTGGCCTTGACGGCGATGCGCACTTCCTCGACGTAGGTGGTCACGGCGAAGGACACATCCTTCTGGCGCGCGCTGTTGTTGGTGGTGGAGCCGCACTCCAGGTCGACCGTGCCGTTCTGCACCAGCGGAATGCGGTTCTGCGAGGTCACCGGCTGGTACTTGACCGAAATCTCGCTCAGACCCAGCTGGCGACGCAGCGCGGCGACCACGCGCTCGGCCATCTCGGTGTGGAAGCCGACGTACTTGCCGTTGCCCAGCGTGTAGGCCAGGGCACCGGACGATTCACGCACACCCAGCGTGATCGCGCCGCTGTCCTTGATCTTCTTCAGGGTATCGCTGCTCTGGGCCTGGGCGCCGACCGCGAACACGGTCAGGGCGGCAGCGGCCAGCAGACCACGGCGCAGGGGGGAGGATTGGTAGGACATCAGTGCTCCATCGATGGGGAGGGTGGAAATGACCGAGCCAGTCCCCTCAGAGGGGCTGGTCGCTCGGCCGGCGGAAGAGCTGCTGGACCGCCGCGGACGGCGGGAAGTCGAGGTTCAGCTGGCGCGGCGGAATCGGCCGCTGGAACCAGCGCGTGTAGATCGTCATGGCCTCGCCCGACTGCAGCGCGCGGGTCAGCGCACGATCGACCACCGCCTTGAAGGCCGGATCGCCCAGGCGCATCATGCAACCATAGGCCTCCTGCGACATCGGCGTGCCGGTGATGACCCAGTCGTCGGGACGCGCGGCCTTGGCGCGTTCGCCGAACAGCAGGGCGTCGTCCAGCATCAGCGCATCGACCTGGCCAGACTCGAGCACCCGGAAGGCATCGTCGTGGTCGCGCGCGGTGAGCAGTTGCACCTTGCGGCCCGGCTGCTCGCTCCAGGTGCGCAGCAGGCGCTCCGAGGTGGTGCCGGCGGTGACCACCACCTTGCGACCCACCAGGTCCGGGAAGTCCTTGATCGGCGAGCCACGGCGCACCAGCAACCGTGTGCCGATGACGAAGTACGAGGTCGAGAAGGCCACCTGGCGGCCGCGCTCGGCGGTGTTGGAGGTGGAGCCGCACTCCAGGTCCACCGTGCCGTCCATCACCAGCGGGATGCGGTTCTGCGAGGTCACCGGCACCAGGCGCAGCGTCAGGGCAGGCAGCCTGAGCTCGGCCTTGACCTCGTCGACCACCTTGAGCATCAGCTCGTGCGCATAGCCCACCACCTGGCGCTTGCCGTCGTAGTACGAGAAGGGCACCGAGGACTCGCGGTGGCCCAGGTTGATGGTGCCGGTCTCGGCGATGCGGCCCAAGGTGCCGCTGCGCAGCGGCGCCGACGCGGCCGCCGGCGCCGC